>DATMAF010000360.1:0-6712 GCA_035560315.1 Terriglobia bacterium
GCCCGCTGGGCCAAGGTTTTGGAAATGGCGTGGGCATGGCCATGGCGGAGCGCTTCCTGGCGGCCTATTTCAACCGCCCCGGCCACACCATTGTCGATCATTTCACGTATGCCATCGTCAGCGACGGGGATTTGATGGAAGGCGTGGCCGCGGAGGCTGCTTCTCTGGCGGGACATCTGCGGCTGGGCAAGCTCATCTATCTGTACGACGACAATCACATCACCATCGACGGCAGCACGGAACTGGCCTTCACCGAAAACGTGGCGGCGCGGTTTGCGGCCTACGGCTGGCACGTGCAGCAGGCGGATGGCGGCAACCTGGAGCAGATCGCCCAGGCGATCGCCGCAGCCCGCAAGGAAACGGCCCGGCCGTCGCTGATTCAGGTGCGAACGCACATCGGCTATGGCAGCCCCCACAAACAGGACAGCGCCGAGGCGCACGGCGCCGCGCTGGGCGCCGCGGAGGTGAAGCTGACGAAACAGGCGCTGGGATGGCCGGCGGCGCCGGACTTTTTTATCCCCCCGCAGGCCCTGCGGCTTTTTCGGGCGGCGATCCCCCAAGGACAGCAACGGCGCTCCGCCTGGCAGGCGGCCTTTGATGCCTACGCTTCCGCTTATCCGGAACTGGCCCGGCAGTGGCATGAATTCCTCGGCGGCGAACTGCCCGCCGGGTGGGATTCCTCCTGGAACGAGTTGACCTTCCCGGACACCGGTTTGGCCACGCGGCAGGCCTCCGGCAAGGCGATCAACGCCATCGCTCCCAAGATACCGAACCTGCTGGGCGGCTCTGCCGACCTTTCCGGCTCCAATGAAACGCTGATCAAAGGCTCCGAGGATTTTCATGTCTCTCCGCTGGGTCGCAATATCCGCTACGGCGTGCGGGAACATGCCATGGCCGCCATCATGAACGGGATGGCGCTGCATGGCGGCGTGCGTCCGTTCGGCGGCACCTTTCTGGTATTTTCCGACTACATGCGGCCCGCCATCCGGCTGGCGGCGCTGAGCCGTCTGCCGGTGATCTACGTTTTCACCCACGACAGCCTGGGCGTGGGCGAAGACGGCCCGACGCATCAGCCGGTGGAGCAACTGGCTTCGCTGCGAGCGATCCCCCGGATGCGCGTGATCCGTCCCGCGGACCCGACGGAAACCGTGGCCGCCTGGCGGCTGGCGCTGGAGCGGCGCGACGGCCCGACAGCACTGATCCTGACTCGCCAGAAAGTCCCCCTCATTGACCGGAAGATCTATCCCCCCGCGGAGATGGTCGCCAAGGGCGCCTACGTGCTGGCGGACGCCGGCGCCGGGCCGCTCCGGCTGGTCCTGATTGCCAGCGGCTCGGAAGTCAGCCTGGCCCTGGCAGGGAAGAAACTGCTGGAGGAGCAAGGCGTCGGCACGCGCGTCGTCAGCATGCCCTGCTGGGAGTTGTTCGCGGAGCAGCCGCAGTCTTACCGCGAGGCGGTGCTGCCGCCATCCGTGCGGGCGCGGCTGGCCATCGAAGCCGGCTCGCCCCAGGGTTGGCGCCAGTACGTCGGCGAGCAGGGAGATATCCTTGCCGTCAATGAGTTCGGCGCCTCCGCTCCCGGCGGCGTGCTGATGGAACAATACGGCTTCACCGCCGCCAACATCGTGGCGCGCGCCATGGCGCTTTTGCGGTAAGATAGAACTAGCCTGCGGCGCGGGCGCGACTTTTGTTCGCCGGGCGGAGCAATGCCAATGAAGGTTGTGATTGGAGCGGACCATGCGGGATTTGACTTGAAAGCGCCCATCGTGGCCGAACTGGAAGCGCTGGGCCACGCCCATATCGATGTAGGGACGCACAACCACGACCCGGTGGATTTCCCGGACTTGGCCCGCGAGATCGCCGAAGCCATCCTGCAAGGCAAGGCCGAGGTCGGCATCCTGCTGTGCGGCAGCGGCGTGGGCGGCTCCATTGCGGCCAACAAGTTTCCGGGCATCCGCGCGGCGCTGTGCCATGACACCTACACGGCTCACCAATCCCGGGAGCATAACGACGTCAACGTGCTTTGCCTGGGAGCCCGCGTGATCGGAAAGTCGCTGGCGCTGGAGATCGTCAAAACCTGGCTGGCGGCGAGATTCGACGGCCTGCCCAGCCATTGCCAGCGGTTGGAAAAGATTGCGGAGATTGAAAAGCAATACTGTGGGAATGCGTTCGCTTCCAAAGTCCTTTCCCCGTAATGCGGTTCCCTCGTTGCCCTAGCGCCCCGTGCCAAAACGCCACCGGAAATCCGACACCGCAAAGCAAGCTGGAGTGCCGCACTGGATCTCGCCGGGAAGTCATGATCCGGTGGTGAGGAGCGCGATCGCGCGGCTTCGGCAGCAGCGGTTTGCGGAACGATTCTGGGCCAAGGACCCGTCGCTGTGGAGCCACGAACCGGAGGCCGGCCCTGCCATCCGCAGCCGTCTGGGCTGGCTGTCCTGCTTGCAAACCATGCGGGAGGATTGCCGCATCCTCCGGGCCTTTGTCGGCGAGGTTCGCAACGAAGGGTACACTCACGCACTGCTGCTGGGCATGGGCGGCAGCAGCCTTTGCGCGGAGGTCTGCCGCAAAACCTTCGGGGTGGCGCCGGGATATCTTGATCTGGCAGTCCTTGACAGCACGGATCCCGGGGCCGTGCGGCACGCCGAAGGCCGCGCCCGTCCCGAAAAGACGCTGTTTGTCGTCGCCACCAAATCCGGCACCACCACGGAAACGCTCTGCTTCTTTCGCTATTTCTTTGACAAGGCGCGCCGCCGCATGGGAGTCGCGGCGGGACGGCAGTTCGTGGCCATCACCGATCCCGGCAGCCCGCTGGTGGCCCTGGCCGTGGAGAAGGGCTTTCGCAGGACGTTTCTCAACCCTCCGGATATTGGAGGCCGTTATTCCGCGCTCTCCTACTTTGGGCTGCTCCCGGCGGCGCTGCTGGGGGTTGAGACCGAGGCGTTGCTCGACCGGGCCGCCGCGCTGCTTCCCGGCAGCCCTCCGGCGATGGCTTCGGAGGACCATCCCGCTCTCGTTCTGGGAGCGGCGCTGGGGGCTCTGGGCGCGGCGGGCCGCGACAAAATCACGTTGGTCCTTTCCCCGGAGATCGCCGCCTTCGGCTGCTGGGCCGAGCAGTTGGTCGCCGAAAGCACCGGGAAACAGGGACGCGGCCTGATCCCGGTGGATGGCGAGCCGCTCGGTCCGCCTCGTGTCTACGGCCGCGACCGGGTTTTTGTCCACCTGCGCTTGCGCTCCTCGCGCGACGCCGCTGTCCGGCGGCAGTTGGCGGCGCTGGAGAAAGCGGGTCATCCCGTGATCCGCCTGGAACTTGACGACCGGCTCGACCTCGGCCGGGAGTTTTTCCGCTGGGAGATTGCCACCGCGGTCGCCGCCGCGGTGCTGCAAGTGAATGCGTTTGACGAACCCAACGTGAAGGAGAGCAAGGACAACACCGAGCGCTTGCTGCAAGCGCTCGCCTCCAGGAGCCGCCTCGCCCGGGAAGAACCCCTCTGCCGCCATTCCGGCATCAGCCTGTACGGCTCGCCCGCGGCGACCGCCCCGGCTCCCGCCGCCCGGAGCAGAGTTCGCAGCAATCCGGTCCGGGAAGCGTTGCTCGCGCATGTGAATCAGGCCCGGCCAGGAGATTACCTGGCGGTGCTGGCTTATCTCGAAGCGACGCCCGCGACGGATCAGCTGTTGGCCCGGCTGCGGCGGCGGTTGCGCGACGCGCTGGGCATCGCCACCACGGTCGGCTATGGCCCGCGCTATCTGCACTCGACCGGCCAGTTGCACAAGGGAGGGCCGGCCAGCGGCCTGTTTCTGGAGATGACCAGCCGAGACGCGTTCGACCTGCCAATTCCGGAAACGCCCTTTGGCTTCAGCCTGCTGAAGGAGGCGCAGGCGCGGGGAGACCAGGAAGCTCTTCTGGCTCGTCAGCGACGTTTCCTGCGGCTGCATCTGGAAGCGAAGGCCGAGCCGGCTCTGCGTCGGATCGCCGGCTGGATCGAAAAGGCCTTCCCGGCCAGTCAAAGGGCGATTGCCACCGCTTCCCGCGGCAAATAACACCGGAAAACCCCCAGCCGCCCCGATCCTTTACTTTTCCGTTCCGGGGCAGTACGATGTAACTCTGAGCACCCCAGCCGATTTTTAGTTTGGAGGAGCACGCCTCCAGAAATCCCGCGGCGCGCGACAAGAAACTGCGCCGTCGGGGAAGAATGTAGAACTGCGCCGCCATCCTCATCCATGAACCCTTAATTTCGGGCGCTCAGCGCCGCCCGCTTAGAAATGGAACGAACCGTCATGGGAGCCACGACCACTGCGAAACTCATCATCGGAGACAAGACGCTTCTGCTGCCGACCATCACGGGCACAGAGAACGAATCCGCCATCGACATCAGCAAGCTGCGCCAGGAAACGTCCTATATCACCATCGATCACGGCTACATGAACACCGGGTCGTGCCTCAGCTCCATCACGTTCCTCGACGGCGAGCGCGGCATCCTGCGCTATCGCGGCATTCCCATCGAGCAGCTCGCGGAGAAATCCAATTTCCTGGAGACCTCCTATCTGCTGATCTACGGCAAGCTGCCCACGCGCCGGCAACTGGAACAGTTCAACTATCAGATCACGCGGCACACCATGATCCACGAAGATATGAAGCGGTTCTTCGATGGCTACCCCAGCACGGCGCATCCGATGGCGATCCTGTCGGCCATGGTGTGCTCCCTGTCCAGCTACTATCCGCAAGCGCTGGAGCGCCAGAACGGAAGCGAGCTGGACCTGACCATCATCCGGCTGCTCGCCAAGATGCCCACCATCGCCGCGTTTTCCTACAAGAAATCGATGGGACAGCCATTCGCCTATCCCAACAATTCCCTTTCCTACTGCGCCAATTTCCTGCGGATGCTCTTTGCCGTTCCCACCGAGGAGTTCGAGGTGGACGAAGAGGTGGTGCGGGCGCTGGACCTGCTGCTGATCCTGCACGCCGACCACGAACAGAATTGCAGCACCTCGACCGTGCGGCTGGTGGGGAGCAGCCAGGCCAATCTGTTTGCCTCCATCGCCGCCGGCATCTGCGCCCTCTGGGGCCGGCTCCACGGCGGAGCCAACCAGGAGGTCATGGAAATGCTGCAAATGATCCATGAAGACGGCGACAACGTCGATAAATACATCGAGAAGGCCAAGGACAAGAAATCCGGCTTCCGCCTGATGGGCTTCGGCCATCGCGTCTACAAGAACTTCGACCCCCGCGCCAAGATCATCAAGAAGGCGTGCGACACCGTCCTGGAGAAACTGGGAATCCACAACCCCTTGCTCGACATCGCCAAGCGGCTGGAGGAACACGCCCTGCGCGACGACTACTTCATCCAGCACAAGCTCTATCCGAATGTGGATTTTTACAGCGGCATCATTTACAAGGCCATTGGCATCCCCATCAACATGTTCACCGTCATGTTCGCCATCGGGAGGCTTCCCGGCTGGATTGCCAACTGGAAGGAAATGAACGAGTCGCCGGACACCAAGATTGGCCGGCCGCGCCAAATCTATATCGGGCCGACTCTGACCGACTACGTGCCGCTGGAAGCCCGCACCGATTGATCGGCGCTTCGCCCGCCCGGGAGCAGGAATCGGTTGCCTTTACCCCTGCCGTTGTTCCGCCCGCTGATCCTCCGCCCCCTGTGGGGAATGGGCCGCCCCGGCGACCGCGCCCGCACCGCCCTCAGCCTGCTGTCGGTCGGCCTCGGGGTGGGCGTCGTGGTCGCCATCCACCTGGCGAACCGCGCCGCGATCGGCTCGTTTCAGGATTCCATCCTCGAAATCTCCGGACGCGCGAATCTTTCCATCCTTGCCACCGGCGGCATCGACGAACGGCTGCTGCCGCAACTCATGACATGGCTGGGGCCGGACGTCAAGATCGCGCCCGTGGTGGAGTCGACTGCCGTGGCGCTGCCCGGCCGGGAGGTCATCCCCGTTCTTGGCCTGGACGTGCTCCAGGATGCTCCCTTCCGCGATACGGCCCTGGCCGGCACCGCTGCTGCGCAGCGCGATTTCCTGATGCTGCTTGCCGATCCGCGTTCCATTGTGGTCGGGGATCGTCTGGCGGCCCGCTACCGGCTGGCGGCCGGATCAACCATTGAGCTGCTCCTCAACGACCGCGCAGCCGCCTATACCGTGCGCGGGATCCTCGCTCCCAGCGGACCGGCCAAATCGTTCGCCGGAAACCTGGTGGTGATGGACATTGCCGCCGCGCAACTGGCGGCTGGAAAACTGGGAAAGCTCGACCGCATCGACTTGATCGTTCCCCCCGGCGAACTGCAGCGGCTCCAGGCCGCGGCCCCCTCCCAACTGCCCGCCGGCTTGCGGCTGGAAAGCCCGGCGATGCGCGCCGCACAAACCGACCG
Source organism: Terriglobia bacterium (assembly GCA_035560315.1). Taxonomy (GTDB): domain Bacteria; phylum Acidobacteriota; class Terriglobia; order 2-12-FULL-54-10; family 2-12-FULL-54-10; genus DATMAF01. The sequence continues at coordinate 6,378 of DATMAF010000360.1, forward strand.
GATGCTGCGCGCCTTTCGCTGGAACCTGACCGCCTTGAGCTATGTTTCCTTGGTGGTGGGGGCCTTCCTGATCTACAACACCATTGCCGTCTCGGTGGTGCGGCGGCGAAGAGAGATCGGAACGCTGCGCGCCCTGGGCGCCACCCGCGGCCAGATTCTGAGCCTGTTTCTTTCGGAAGCCCTGCTGCTGGGCGCCGGAGGCGGAGGGATCGGCATCGCTCTGGGCTGGCTGCTGGCAGGAGCCGCGCTGCGCCTGGTGCTTTCCACGGTCAACTCGCTTTACCTGCCGGCCGCCGGCGCTCCGCTCGAATGGACGCCCGGCCTGGCAGCGGCGG
>DATMAF010000361.1:0-3730 GCA_035560315.1 Terriglobia bacterium
GAAATCCTTTTTCGGCGCGGAGAAACGAGACGATCGCGGGGTCAAACGAGATAGCGGCTGTAATGCTGCCGATTTTCGTTTCGCTGCTGGCCGGATTCAGCAGCACCGGCACGATGACTTCGGCCCCGGCTCCGGCAGAAACCTCTCCCAGCGAAACGACGGTAACCTGGGCGCAGATCGACGGCGCGATCCCCAACAGCAAAACGATGGATGCCCACCACGCCACGACTCGCTCCCTGGTTGGGTGAGGACGTGAAACTCGCCGCATTCTGCGCTGCCTGCCGGCCCTTCCCTGCAACGTTGATAACGATCTTCCCTCCGTGCCGCGCCGCCTCCGCCGCGCACCCGGAAAATCTTAGGGGCGCCAGCCGCCCCCGAGCGCCTTATAGAGTTGCACAAAAGCGAGCTGTTGCGCCAGATGTGCCTGGGCCAGGCCCCGCTCCGCCGCATAGACATTGGTCTCAGTGGTCAGCACCTCCAGGTAGCTCGAGACGCCTCCCTGATAGCGGAGATTGGCAAGCCGGGCCGCCTCGCGGGCGGCTTCCACGAGCAACGCTTGTTGCTGGCGAATCTCCCGGCTCTTGCGGTAAGCAATCAAGGCATCCGACACTTCCCGAAACGCCTGCTGGACCGCCTTTTCGTAAGCCAGCAAGGCTTCCTGTTGCCGCGCTTCCGCCAGGCGCACCCCGGCGCGCAGCTTGCCTTTCTGGAAAATCGGCTGCGTCAGCGAACCCGCGAAATTCCATAAACCAGCCGGTGCGCTGAACAGGCTCGTCAGGGCGGAACTCTGAAATCCTCCCGCCGCGGTCAGCGCCATGGAGGGAAAGGCGCGCGCCCGCACGGAATTGATTTCTGCGTTCAAGGCGATGAGCCGCTGCTCCAGTTCGAGGATGTCCGGCCGGCGCTGCAACAGCGCCGAGGGGAGCCCGGCGGGAACTTCCGCCGGCAGGGGCTGCTCCGCCAGAGGAACGCCGCGAGCAATGGCGGCCGGCAGCGTGCCGGTCAGAATGCTGATCTGGTTTTCTTTTTGCGCCATCTGCCGTTCCAGCTCTGGGATGGTTCCGGAGACGGTATAGACCAGTTGCTCCGCCTGGCGCACATCCAGCAGTGAAGTCAGGCCGCGGTCGGCCAGGAGGCGGATCAGATCGAGGGATTGCTGGCGCGTTGCCAGAGTGCGGCGGGAAACTTACAGCTCGGCATCCAGTTCGCGCAGCTCAAAATAGGCCGCAGCGATCTCGGCGACCAGGGTGCGGATCACGGCCTGCCGGGCCGCTTCGCTCGCCAGCAAGGAAGCCTGGGCGGCCTGCGTGGTGCTGCGAAACTTCTTCCAAAAATCCACCTCCCATCGCGAACTCAACTGCAATCCCAGCTCGCTGATCTCAAAGGCGGTAAACCGCGACGAGGCGGTGCGCAGGCTGGTCCACTGCACGTTGCCGTCGACGGTCGGGAACTCATCGGCGCGGAGGAAACCCACCTGCGCCTGGGCTTGCAGGATGCGGGCGGCGGCCATCCGCAGGTCGAGGTTGCGCTCCAGGCCGGCGCGAATCAGTTGCCGCAGCGCTTCATCCTGGAACACCTGCGACCATTCCAGATCCGCCAGCGAGTCTGGCGACGGCGCCGGCTGCTCCGCCTCCCCGCCCCGGTAAGCCTCCGGAAGGCTCACGGCCGGCGGTTGGTAGCGCGGCCCGACGGCGCAGGCGGCGGTGAATAGCCCAAGGACGCCGATACCGATGGCTTTTTTCATTTCAATCATCCCCTTCCGCTGGCTTGGCCTCTGCCGCAGGCAACGGCGTTGCGCTCGCCCGGTCCGGCACGATCTCCACCACGCCGCTTTCTCCGATCCGCAGCTTGGAGTGGCCGGAGTGAAAAAACGCCGTGCGGTTGAGCACTTTCTCCTGGAACCACTCCAGGTAGAGGTAGATGACCGGGGTGATGTAGAGGGTAATGAATTGCGACACCACCAGTCCTCCCACCACCACCAGCCCCAGCGGACGCCGGGAGGCGCCGTCGGCGCCGTAGCCCAGGGCGATCGGCACGGCGCCGATCACCGCCGCCATGGTGGTCATCAGGATTGGCCGGAAGCGGTCCATGCTGGCGTCATGGATCGCCTGGACGGCGTCCTGGCCGGCATCCACGCGCTGGCGGGCGAAATCGACAATCAAGATGCCGTTCTTCTTCACGATGCCCATCAGCAGGAACATGCCGACAAAGGCATAAAGCGAAGCCTGCTCGCCAAACAGGTAGAGAGTCAGCAGGCCGCCCACCAGCGCGGTCGGCAGCGTCGAAAGCACGGTCACCGGATGCACGTAGCTTTCGTAGAGGATCGCCAGGATCACATACATCACAAACACCGCCACCAGCATCAGGATGGTCAAGTCGCGCACCGTGTTCTGGAACGTCAACGCCTCCCCTTGCAGGCTGCCGCGCACTCCCTGCGGCAGAACTTCCGCGGCGGCGGCGCGGATGAATTCCGTGGCATCCCCGATCGCCACGCCGGGCACCAGGTTAAAAAAGATCGTCACGCTGGTGAACTGGTTCATGTGGTTCACCGACTGCGGCCCCAGCGTCTGCCGCCAGCGAACCAGCTCCTTGAGGGGCACCAGATTCCGCCCGTCGTCGGATTTGATGTAGAGCAGCGAAAGGTCTTCCGGGTTCGATCGCGCCGAGTCCTGCACCTCCAGAATCACTTGATACTGATCGTCGGGCTTCTTAATCAGGTACTGGTAGTTCTGCGAATAGGCCTCCCGCAGCAGGGCCAAAATGCGCGCTTCCGACACGCCATAGAGCTTGGCCTGTTCGCGCCGGATTTGGATGTCCAGGCTGGGGGTGTTGAAGAAGTAGTCCGAGGAGAGGCTGGCAAGGCCGGGAAACTGCTGAATCCGCCCCATGAGCTGCATGGCGGTCTGATAGACTTCCTGGGCGTTGACTCCGGAAACAGAAAAAGCGTATTGCCCCTGATTCGTATTGGTCGCGCCGGTGCTGATCTCCAGCACCGGGAAGGGGCGCAGAAACGGGAAGATGCCGGGAATCGTCCCCAGCTTGCCCATCATCTCGTAGGCGATGTTCTGGATCGGAGGGCGTTCCTGCGGTGGCTTCAGAAAAGCCAGCAGGAGTCCCTGGTTGGAGGCCAGAAACCCGCTGGCGCCGGTCATGGTGAACGTGGCGCGGACGTTGGGATCGTTCCGCAGCATCTCATCGGCGCGATCCTGCAACCGCCGCATCTGCTCCGGCGAAGAACCTTCCTTGCCGATCATGACCCCCCAGATGAAGCTGCTGTCGCCGACCGGGAGAAACGCCTTGGGGACCATCACGAACAGCCCGATGGTTCCCGCCAGGCAGCCCAGCCAGATCAGGCCGGAAAGCCAGCGGTGCCGCAGAAACCACCACAGCGACCGGCCATACACTCCCAGCACACGCTTCTCAAAGCCGCCGATGACGCGCTCCACCCAGGTCTTTTTCGTCCCCGGCCCGCGGTCGCGCAGCAGCCGCGCGCACATCAGGGGGGTGAGCGTCAGCGACACCAAGCCGGAGGCCAGGATGGCCACCACGATCACGATGGCAAATTCCCGGAAAATCCGCCCCACCAGCGCCGGCATGAACACCAGCGGCAGGAACACCGCCGCCAGCGAGATGGTCATGGAAAGTATGGTGAAGCTGATCTCCTTGGCGCCGCGGAGCGTTGCCTGCAACGCGCTTTCCCCGTGCTCCATACGGCGGACGGTGTTTTCCA
>DATMAF010000362.1:0-3028 GCA_035560315.1 Terriglobia bacterium
GCGTTTCAGCTTCGCTTTCACCCCGTGCAATAACAAGTCGTACAGGTCCACTTCCTGCACCAGGGTTCCTTCCCGGTAGTGCCGCACCAGGCGGAGCGAGCCGCGTTCGGTGGGGCCTCCCGCCTGGAACAGCGCATTGAGAGGAGTCGACAGGGAACTGATGTCGTAAGCGCCCGGCCGCTCCACGTCCCCGACCACATAGACCCGAACGGTGCGCAGCCGGGACAGGGAAACATCGGCGGAAATATCGCGGAACTGGGTCCGCAGAACCTGCTGCACGCTTTGCTGGATGTCTCCCAGCGTTCGCCCGCTCACCAGAAGCGGCCCCACCTCTGGCAGGGCCAGCCGCCCTTCGGCGTCCACCGTCCGAAACAATCGTCCCGAACTGCTGCCCCAGAGCTCGACCGTGAGCCCGTCCCCTGGGCCAACGACGTAGTCCGGCCCCACCGGCAAGTCCATCGGCAACAGATCCAGCTCGCGTGGCCCGTTCCGGAACACCTCTGCTCCAAAGCGTTCGATGTGCTTTTGTCGCGGAGAAACTTGGCGATAGAGATCGAACAGCGACGGAATGTCCGAAAAAGGATTGGGTCGCAACTTGGCCGCAGGCTCCCCGAACTTCTCCGAATTGCCCGGCTCGTCTTGCGCCATGGACCGCCCGCCCCCGTCGCTGCGTGCTGCGCCGAAGGAAACCGCTTCCGGAAAGAATTCCTCGGCCAGCGGGTCGTTCCAGGACCTTTTCAGCGACGCGCTGGTTTGCAATAAAGCACCGGCGGAGAAGTCCGCACCATCGCTCGAAAGGGGCCCGCCCCGTGCCGTGGCACTCTCCGGAGCGGCGATTGCCTGCAGCATCGGCGTCGCCGTGCGCCGCTCGATCTCCCCCGGCGGGTCGCCCGGCGTTACCAACTCATCCCCAGGGGGAATCGATGGGCCCGGCGCGTTGCCCTCGCTCCCCATCCCGCCGATGTCTCCATCCCGAATCGTCGTCCGCTGCGGCCAGAAGGTGCTCCTCTGGGACGGCTGTCGCAGCCGGGAAGGATTTGGCGAGGGTCCAGAAACTCCTTCGGCGTTTGCCCCACGCCAGTCGGCTCTTTCGCCGCTCTCCTCTGCCGCCAGGAGCCGCCGCACGCGCTGCTGGCGAACCAACTCCTGCTCCTTGGCTGCTTCCGATTCCGGATTCAGGCGCGGAAGCAGATGCCCATACCGCTGGAGCAATCGCGTGGCGATACTGCGAAACTCCAAGTCCCAAGCCAGCCGATCGAAGATCCCCTGGTCCGTCAGAGCGGTGTCCTCGACGATCCGCCCCTGATCGGTTGCCTCTTTGGCGACCCAGCGCTTCAGTTCCACCATGAGCCCCGGATCGCTTCTGAGCACCGCCTCAATGGCCGCCGCCGAAGCCCCCACGCGATTGAAATTGTCCAGAGCGAGACCCGAAAGCGCGGTCCCGCCCGGGCTTGCCTCCTGCGCATCCAGCACGAGGCAGCCGATCAGAAACACCGCCAGCAGGCGCGCCAGCGGGCACGGAATTGCATGGCATCCCCTGGCGTTCCCTTTCTTTGCCGCTTTACAACGCCGGTTCACTGGCGCGAACCTCCCTGGCCAAAAACCTCGCTGGCCCTTAGTTGCGGTTGGCCGAGCCACCGCCCTCCTCCGGTGTCGATTCCGTCACGCTGCCCCGAATCGCCTCCAGCAAACCTCGCTCCGAGTTTTCAAACCGCCGCGAGCGAATCTGCACATCCGCCCAAAACGAAACGCCGAGGTCCTTTTCGGCGGCGAGGCCAATAATCCTCAGCGACGGCCGCTTGGCCAATAGCGCCGCACACACTGCCGGCGGCTGGTTCGATTCGTCCAGTCCGACCACGACAACATCCGGAGCCAAGCTCTCCACCGCCGCCATCAGATCCCTTTCGTCGTACAGTTCCCCTACGACTTCCAGATCTTCTTCCTGGGCGACCAACCCACAAATCAGGTCCCTCATCAGCCGCGGACGGTTCGCCATGAGGACCCGCTTCGCCACCGCGATTTCTCCCACGGGCCGTATCATCCCTACGCGGGGTACCGGATGGTAGGGCCAAGATGGAGCCATACGGCAACGAAGAAATGCGATGGCTTGGGTACTAAAAAAGGTCTCGAAACGGTACCGGTTCCGGTACTGGAGCGAGTACCAGACCAAACGGCCGCGGAGGTTCGCCGTCTGCTAGGGGCTTCAAAAACCACGGATTCCTCACACCAGGTCCTGATACGTCCACGCTTTAGCCATTGCCAATAGCCTCCCGAGACTTACCGGCAAGCGGGGGAGGATGGAATTTTCTTGCCGAAGCCTCCGTCCAAGAGTCAGCGCAACATTGAGCTGATGGTCCCCGGCCGTTGGAACAAGAGGCCCCAGCCCACTGGTGCCGGAAGCTGCGCTCCGATTAGGGCGCGGAAAAGTCGAGCGCTCCTTCGTTTGGTTGCAAAACTTCCCGGGGTCGGTGAGCCACGACCTCCTGTTGAGCGTGATTCCAGGTTCTAGTCCTGCCGGTTCTATGAATCGCCGTGTGGTGCTTTTGAAACCAGTTCCAGAACGGATGGGGGTGGGGAAACCAGGGCGCCAAAGCTCGGCGGGGAAGCGGGCTGCAGCGTGATTGCGCCGCGGCTTTTTACGTTGAGCTTGCTCAGAATACTGTGGACATGGTTCTTGACGGTTTGCTCGGAAATACCCAGCTTCTCCGCAATTTCCTTATTCGTGAATCCTCTTCCAAGCAGCGGCAAGAGTTGGCGTTCGCGCTGGGTAAGACCGGCGAATCCGTGTTCCGTCCGTAACGGATAGGTTCGAATGCCCGCAGCATACTCTACCAGCGCTAGCGAAAGGCTTCTAGGAATGACTGCTTCATTGCGTGCCAGGGACCGGACCCCTTCGATGATCTCTTCCAGGGAAGCTTCCTTCAGCAGATATCCAATTGCGCCGGACCGTATGGCGCTGATAAATTCCTCTTCATCTTCTGGCATACCAAACATGAGTACTTTGATTCGCGGAAATTGCATCTTGAGC
>DATMAF010000363.1:0-3847 GCA_035560315.1 Terriglobia bacterium
CCGCCAGGGTGCCGTGCCGGCGAGCCGCCACGGTCTGGCGCGCGTTGCCCGCCGCCAGAGCCAGCGCGGAAGGAAGGTCGTGCTGGACAGTGCCGGGAACGTAGCCGTTGCCGTGGCCTGCCCCGCGGAGGTAGTTCAATCCGCGGCCGTTCCCCCTGGCGTCCGCCGTCCCGGCTGAAAACAGGCTCAGAAAGCTGCCCTGCGGCAGGCTGCGGGAGGCGGAACCGTTGCTCTCGGCCGGCGAATGGTTCCCCGCGGGGTTGGAAGCGCCGCTTTGGCCGTCCGGACGCGGGCCGGCGGCGTGGTTGCCGCCGTTGCCGCCATTGCGGAATCGCTGCGTCTTCACCCACCGCGAACCGGGATCGCGACCCCGCAGGCGGTTGGTGTAGTAACGCAGCAACGCGCCGCTGACCGCGGCGGTGCTGAAAACAAAATTGGCGATATTGAGCGGCAGCAGCCGCACCCGGCGATGGGCGCCATCCAGGATCACGCTGGAGCCGATCTCAAAAAACGAGGAGAAGTTTCCGAGGACGTTGTAGGCCGTGCTGGCAATGAAAAAGGCGGCCAGCGCCGGAAGGAAACTGTCCCCTCCGAAAAACAGCACGGTGCAGGCGATCCATCCCACCACCAGCAAGGGGGCGGTCAGGTAGACGCCCAGCATGAGCGCGCCGTCCAGTTTGGTTTTCCAGTCCAGAAAACGCGAACGCAGCAGCCCGCCCAGGTAGCGATGAAAACAATCGGTGTGGCCCACGGCCCAGCGCTCGATCTGGCCGCGGCGGGCGCGCCAGCTCTCCGGGACCTCCTCGTAGCACTCGGCGCGGTTGACATAGGCGATTTTCCAGCCCTGGATGGCCAGCCGCAGCGTCAGGTCGGTGTCCTCGGTCAGCGAGAACTGGTTCCATCCGCCGACCGACTCCAGCGCTGTCCGCCGGACGCTGCCCACCGTGCCGCCGAATTGGGGGATCAACCCCAGGTTGTAACGCGCCTGCTGGTTGATCTGGTATCCGCCGGCGCGCTCCAGGTCCAGCAGCCGCGTCAGTAACGAGGCACCTACGTTGTGCGGCACCACGCGACCCATCACGGCGCCGATCTCGGGATCGGCAAAGGGAGCCGCCAGGAATTTCAATAGCGATTTTCCGGGAATATAGTCGGCGTCAAAAACAATCAAGACGTCCCCGCGGGCGATCCGGGTGGCGTCCCGGAGCCCGGCCGGTTTGCCGCGCACTCCCGCGGTGCGATGCAGCGGTTTGATGAAGGGATACTTCCGGGCGTAGGCGTCCAGAATCTCGCCGGTGCGGTCGGTGGAGTGATCATTGATGGGAATGATCTCAAACAACTGCGGATCGTGCGGGTAATCGGCCTCGAGCAGCGCCTCGATCACGTCCGGAGCCACGGTCTCTTCATTGTGCATCGGAATCAGGACCGAGATGGAGGGCAGGTGAAAGCCGGACAGATCGGTGTAGTTCATGCGCTGGCGCCGGAAGAGCCGCGCGAAAGCGAAAAGGTATTGCCGCGCCATGTAACTGAGCATGACCGCCACGACCACCACCGCCACCACTTTGACAACCAGCATCATGACTGCCACACCTCCTTCTGCCGCGCCAGAAACGCCGCCGCCCGGTCCATCGCCAGCGAATAGCCGGCCACGATGTAAAGAAAGTCCGCCAGGAAGCCGCACAGAAAATAAAAGACCGGCAGCCAGATCCCGCCAAAGTAGTGGAAGGTCGCCAGCGCCAGCGCCAGCCGCACCACCGACCAGACGCCGGCGTAGATTGAGACGATCGGCAGCCAGGGCGCCTTCCGCAGGAACGGCACGTTGAGGGTGAACACGCCGACCCCAAAAATCCACGGCAGCAACAGCCAGAGATACGCCTCGCCGCGATACCAGATGGCGCAGAAGTCTTCCGGCGAGTAGGGAAGTTGCGGCGAGACCGCTTGCAGATAAAACTGCGTCGCCCCCAGCCCCAGCGCCACCAGGGCCACCAGCGGGCGCAGCGGCGCTGGCCCGTATTTGTGCGCCACCGCGTAGAGAGCGATGGCGGCCGCCAGAAATAGCCAGGAATGCCAGGGGTGGGTTTGATAATCCAAATAGTCCGTGCTCACAAGAGCGGCTTCAACCCCCGGGAGCACCGCGATCGTTCGTCCCGGCCGCCAAGGAACTTCCGCCAGATTCAGCAGCCATTCCAGCGCGCGGGTATGCCAGGACAAAATGGCGTTCATCTGCCAGTACAGCAAGGCGTCGGCCAGTATTGCCACGAGAATCCCTTGCGCCAGCAACGCATTGCGGAAGGGCATGAACCGCAGACTCTTATGAGGAAAAATGTTTTTCCGGCGCATTCAACCGCTCCCTAGCACCGCGCCCAGCACGCCAAAGACACCTCCTGCGTTCGGCCCTGCTGGGCAATCCCAGTCTACGGTTTCACAGCGTCCCAAACCAATGAGAAGCACGGTTCAATTCGCACTAGGACTTTTGGGGGAATCCCCGCCGAGGCACGCCTTGCAGAAGGCCTCTTGCAAGCTTCCATCAGCGTATAATCAATAACATGGCAACGTTTGACAGTGTCATCATCGGGGGCGGGATCATTGGCTGCTCGCTGGCGCGGGCGCTGGCTGGAGAAGGACTCCGGGTGGCGGTCGTTGAGCGGAACGCCCCGGGAGAGGAAGCGTCCGGGGCGGCGGCCGGAATGCTGGCTCCCTCCGCGGAAGCAGAAAAAGGCAGTCCCACATTCCCGTTATGCCGCGCCAGCCTGCTAGCCTACCGCCCCTGGGTTGAGGAGTTGCGCGCGGAAACCGGCGTGGACCCGCAGTATGGCGCGGAAGGGTCTCTGCTGCTGTTTGCCAATGAGCAGGAGCGCCAGCAGATGCTGCCCTCCATGCAGTGGCAGCATTCCCAGAACATCGCGGTGCGAGAACTGAATCAAGGCGAGTTGCGCTCCCTGGAGCCGAATTTGGGGGACTTTCCCGGAGCTTTTTTCCTGCCCGACGATCATCAAGTCGACAACCGCCTGCTGATGCACGCTCTGGTGCAAAGCTGCCGTCAGCGAGGCGTGGAATTCCTTCTGGGCAAACCCGCTCGGGAGATTTCCCGCAACGGCGATCATGTGGTGGGCGTGATTCTCGGAGACGCTTCCGGGACCAAAATCACCGCCAGCCGGGTGGTGAATACCGCCGGCGCCTGGGCCGCCGCCATTCCCGTCGCCGGAATTGCTCCCCCACCCATCCGGCCTGTAAAGGGGCACATGGTGGCGCTGGAAGCCGCGCCGGGAACGCTGCGGCACGTCATCCGCAGCCATCGCGGCTACCTCGTGCCTCGCAAGAACGGACGCATCCTAGTGGGCAGCACCATGGAAGAAGCCGGCTTTGACAAGACCCCTCGCGCCGCGCAGATTGCCGGCTTGCTAGGCGCCGCCCAAACGCTTTGCCCGGCCTTGCAGTCCAGCGCGCTGGCGGAGTGTTGGGCCGGCTTGCGGCCGGCATCGAAAGACGGCTTGCCGCTCCTGGGACCAACCGAGTTGGAAGGCTACTGGCTGGCTCTCGGCCATTTCCGCAACGGCATCCTGCTGGCTCCCATTACGGCGCAGATTCTGACGGCTTGGATTGTTTCGGGGAAGCCGCCCCTCTCAGTCGATGCCCTCGCGCCGCAGCGCTTTGCGGGGAACGCGGCTTGAGCCGCTGCACCATTACGCGGCCCCGGGAAACGCCGAGGACCCGGAGCGGCTCCGCTGCCGGGGCCGCTCCGGGCGCAACGCGACTTCCGAGACGCATCACAGCGTGAGCGGATTGGCCAGCGTGAAGTCCAGCCGCGATTCGGCCGGAATGCGAACATTCTCGCCGCGGGTCAGAATTT
>DATMAF010000364.1:0-4455 GCA_035560315.1 Terriglobia bacterium
ACCCGGCTCGACCAGGCGGACCAGTTCACGCGCAATCTTTCCAGCCTGCGCGCCACCGTGCAGACCGCGGATTCCGTGCTCAGCCAGGTGGTGCTGGCGCTGACGCGGGCGATTGCTCTGGGCACCCAGGGCGCCAACGGAACCCTCTCGGACCCGCAGCGGCAGGCCCTGGCCCAGGAGGTGCGCAACATTCACACGCAACTGCTGGAACTGTCGAACACCGCGGTGAACGGCGTTTATCTCTTCGCGGGAACCGCAGTCACCGCGCCTCCCTACGCCGCGGACCCCAATGCCCCCTCGGGCGTGCAGTATAACGGCAATGCCAATGCACTCCGCGTCGAGATCGCTTCCGGGGAGACCATCCAGACGCAGTTACCGGGCAGCCAGATATTCAGTTCCCCGGGCGCCGACGCGTTTCAGGCGCTGCACGATTTGGCGGTTGCGCTCCACAGCGGCGGCGATGCGGCCGCTGCCACGGCCAGCTTGAAGGCGGCCCTGGACCATATCGGCGTGCAGCGGATTGCCTATGGCTCGGCCCTTTCGCGTCTCGAGCAGGCCGAGCAGGCGCTGGGCAGGGAAACCGTCTCGCTCCACCAGCAGGAAAGCGATCTGGTGGCGGCGGATCTGGCGCGCGCCGCCACCGACTATTCGCGCGCGCAAACCGCCTTGCAGGCGGCCCTTCAGGCGGGCGGCCAGCTCTCCCGCTGGAGCTTGTTGGACTTCCTTCGTTAGCGCCGGCCGGGATCAATCTCCCAGCGTAATCTTTAGAGAAGAGGGATTAGCGCCGGAAACCGGCTCGGTGCTGCGGGCGGCGGCAATCCAGCGGGTGATGCCCTTCAGCCGCCTTCGCTCGCCTTCAATCTCGGCGCGGCGCTCCAGCAAGCGGCCGGTGAGGGATTGCAGGGCGTCGCGGAGCGCCTGAAGGTTGCGGGCGTATTCGGAAAGCTCTTCCGGTCCCGCGCCGGCTGCGGCCCCGGGCTGCTCCTGCAGCCGCTGGCCGACTTCCTGGAGACGCACGCAGAGCGAAGAGATTTGCGGGCCATACTGGGTGAGGTCCGCTGGCGGGGAGCCCTCGCGTTGCCGCCGGAGGAACTCCTGAATCTCCTGGCTCGCCGCGCGGACGCTCTCGAGCAACGTCGGGGAAGGCATTATCCGCTCCAATCCGATCGGGCCATCCGCGGCACGGCGGCGGGCGGAGCCGTCTCCGCCGTGGGGTGCGCTGCCGGGGTTCCGAGAGACGCTTCCACCTGTTTCCAGGCGTCGCGGAGAGAGACGAAATGCCCGGCCAGCTCGCGCAGCAAGGCGGGCGAAGAGTGAACGCTGGCTTGCAGCATCTGCGCGCGCGCCAGGCGGTAGAACTGCCCCAGCCGCTGCGCCACCTCCCCGCCGCGGTCGTAATTCAGCGAAGATTCCAAAACGCCCAAGACCGTCAGCGCATGATTGAGGCGCGCGGTGCGCTGCTCCACATCGTTGCGCTCCATGGCGCGCAGGGCGGCGTACAGCGATTCCACGGCCGCATCGTAAAGCAGCGCGATGAGGCCCACCGGCGTGGCGCCGCGCGCCTCGGTCTGGCGGTAGGCGTTGGCGGGGTTCGGGAACGCCATCAGGAGACTCCTGGCAAGGCGTTGAGCTGCGCGCTGATCTGCCCCAGCAGCGTCGGCAGTTGCCGCAGCGCTCCGTCCACCCGGGTGAATTGGTCGATCAGGATCTGGCGCCGCACCTCGAGGCGGTCCTCCAGCGCTTCGATCTGATCCGCCAGCGACGAGTTGCTCTGCTCGATGCCTTTCAGCGCGATGTGGAGCGGGCCGTTCACCGAATCGGTCAAGACGGCGAGCGCGGTGCTGAAGTTGCGCGCAAAGCCGGCGGGCGTGAGCGATTGGAAAAAGTTTTGCACGCTGGCGAAGTTGCTGGAGAGCGCATCGTCCAGCTTGGCGCTGTCGGCGCTCAGCGTGCCGTCGTTGGAAACGGTGATGCCCAGGGAAGCGAGCGTTTCCATGCCATTGTTTCCGGCAACGGAATAGCTGGCCAGGCTGAGAATCTGCTGTTGCACCAGCCGCAGGGAACTATCCCCCGCCAGCGGCGCTCCCTGCTGGGTCTCAGCGTTGTAGGAAAACTGCGCGTTGACGGCCTGAACCAGGGCGTTGTAGCTGGCGATGAATTCCTCAATGGCGCCCCGCGCCTCAGCGCGGTCGGGGGTTACGGACAGCGCGACGGTGGTTCCCGCCGCCGGCGCAATTATATTCAGGGTCACCCCCGGGAGGACCGTCCCCAGGGTGTTGCTGGCGCTGCTGATGGGAATGCCATCCACAATCAGCGAGGCATTGGCTCCGGCGACGGCCTTGGTAAACGACAGGCCGGTGGTGTTGTTGGAAATCGTCAGATCGCCCGGCGCCCCGCTGGTGTTGCTGACCAGCGACAAGCGGGCTCCATTGGCATCGGTGACGACGCTCGCGGTGATCCCGGCATCCAAAGCATTGATGGCGGCGGCCAGCCCCTCTAAGGTGTTATTGGTGGAGTCCACGGTGATGGTCACCGCCGCCCCGCCGCCGATGCTGACGTCAAATGTTCCCGTGGCAAAGGGCGTGGAGCCGTCGGTGAGCGCCTCCGTATAGTAAGACGAGGTCGTGGCCAGGGAATTGACCACGACGGAATGACTGCCGGAGCGGGCGGTGGCGCTCGCCGTGGCGGTCAGGATGTCGGGATGGGACGACGCGGCGATCTGGGTGTTGAATTTTCCGGAAAGGTCCTTCAGGGCGTCGGCCTTGGCTTTCAGGTCGAGCAGCAGCTTGTTGAGCTCGTGGAGCGCGGAGGTCTGGGCGCTCAGCTTCTGCTGCTGGGATTGCAGGAGGCGGATCGGGGCGCTCTCCAGAGCGATCAGCTGGTTCACCGTTCCAAGCACATCAATTCCGGAGCCGGCCAGGGAGCTGAGCGTGGAGCCGACAGTGCCCATGAATGGTTCGCAGCCTCCTCAACGAGGACGGAAGAAAGTGCAGACGGGACAGCGGCTGTCCCGTCTGCGCGCAATGGTTCCAGCTTAACGGAGCAGAGCCAGGACGCTCTGCTGGTGAGCGTTGGCCTGGGCAATGGCCGCCATGCCGGTCTGCGTCAGCACCGAGTACTTGGTCAGCGCTGCGACCTCCGCGGCCATGTCGGCGGCGCGGATGCCATCCTCGGCCGCCGTCAGGTTCTGCACCTGGTTTTGGATGACGCTGGCGGCCGCCTGGAGCCGGTTGATGGTGGCGCCCAGGTCGCCGCGCATGGCCGCGACCGCGGCGATGGCGTCATTGATTTCGCCCAAGGCCGTGGAGGCGTTGGCCGCGCTGGTCAGGTCGTCATCGCTCAGGTCGACGGCGGTTCCCGTTCCGATCGCGGAACTGGACAGCGCGCCCGTCGTCACGGTGATTTCGCTGCTCGAGCTGGCGTCGCCCAGGAAGATGGACGTGGTGGTCGCCGAGAACACCGACGCGCCATTGAAGGTGGTGTTCGACCCGATGCGGTCGATTTCCGCCTTGATGGCCGTGAATTCGGCGTCCAGCGCCGTCCGCTGGGTGTCGCCCACCGTGCCGGTGGCGGCTTCGGTGGCCAGCGTAATGGCGCGATTCAGCAGGTTGGTGACCTGCGCCAGGGCGCCGTCGGCGACTTGCAGCGAGCCGACGCCGTCGTTGGCGTTGCGCGCCGACTGGGTCAGGGCCGTGATGCTGGCCTTCAACCCGTCCGCGATTGCCAGTCCGGCCGCGTCGTCCGCGCCGCTGTTGATGCGCGAGCCGGACGACATGCGGAACAACGTCTTCTGAAGACCGGCGTTGGTGGCTGCCAGAGCGTTCTGGGCAGCAATCGAGGGGATATTGGTTAACACGCTCAGTGCCATTCGAAAGCTCCTTCGTATTCGTAAATTTCGGTCTTCAGTCGGGCGACGTTCCCCAAGAGCATTTCCGTGCAGGAGGTGAAGCGTTCCTGCCCGACTAGTGAACCGAGTTCGTCAGACATGCATATCCATCGACGAACCCGGCAAAATTCTTTAAACGCTCTCGGCGCTCTGGGCCGCAGTCCTCCCGATGGCCTCCCCGGATGGCCCCGTTGGTTCTTTTGTTTGATCGGGTTCCGCGCGGACGCCGGCCAAGGCGGAGCGCAGCTCGCCGGCTTCCGGAAAGCGCTCCAGGGCCGCTTGCAACAGCCGGCCGGCGCGCTCCCACTGGCCCAGGCGGGCGTGGATGGCGGCCGCGCGCACGTAATGCCGGGGCGCGGGGGCGACCAGCTCCAGCTTGCGCTCGGCGGCCTCGGCGGCTTCCGGCAAGCGGTTGAGCGCCACCAGGACGCTGATCAGCCGGTCATGGTTCGGCTCCTTCTGCGGCTCGTTTGCGACGGCACGCCAGAGATGATGCAGCCCCTGCGAGACCTTCCCCATACGCACTTCCGCCAGCCCCAGTTTGCTCTCCAGTTCCGGCGTGGGATTTA
>DATMAF010000365.1:0-9631 GCA_035560315.1 Terriglobia bacterium
ATCGAGGAAAGCAGCACCCGCCGCAGCGAATTGCCGATGGTGGTGCCGAAACCGCGCTCAAACGGCTGCGCTGAAAACTCGCCGTAGGTGGCCGTCAGCGTCTCCAGATTGCACGCCAGCCGCTTCGGTCGTTGAAAGCCCTTCCATAAGATCACGGTCATTCCTCCTCACTACGATGCGAAAATCCGCCGGCCCGTCCGCCCCCTGTCGACGCCCTGGATATCTCGGGGAGGCCGGTTATTTCGAATACAGCTCGACGATCATCTGCTCCTGGATCGGTTGCGAGATTTCGTGCCGCTGGGGGTTGGAAAGGATCCGGGCGCGCAGGTTCTCGCCATCCAGCTCGATCCAGCTCGGAATGGCCAGATGGGCGCTCGCGTCGCGGTTGGCCAGCAGCAGTTTGTTGTCGCGGCTGCCGGGGCGCACCTCCACCACGTCGCCCGGTTTCACGAGGTACGACGGGATATTCACCTTGCGGCCATTGACCTGAAAGTGGCCGTGGCGCACCGCCTGGCGCGCCTGCGCGCGGGAGGTGGCCAACCCCATGCGGTAGACCACGTTGTCCAGGCGGCGCTCGAGAAACTGGAGCAGCAACTCGCCCGTGATCCCCTTCTTGACCGCCGCCTTTTCAAAGTACCGCCGGAACTGGTTCTCCAAGATGCCGTAGATGCGCCGCACCTTCTGTTTCTCGCGCAACTGCACCCCGTAGCCCAGCAGCCGCGGGCGGCGGTCCTTGCCATGCTGGCCGGGAGGGAAATTGCGCCGCTCGATGGCGCACTTCTCCGTGTGGCAGCGCTCGCCCTTCAAAAATAATTTCGTTCCTTCCCGGCGGCAGAGCCGGCATACCGGACCCGTCAGTCTTGCCAAGAGCCTTTCCTCCTTGTGTTACACCCGTCTCCGCTTGGGGGGACGGCAGCCGTTGTGCGGAATGGGCGTCACATCCTTGATGCTGCGGATCTCCAGCCCCGCGCTGGAAAGAGCCCGGATCGCCGACTCGCGGCCCGAGCCGGGGCCCTTCACCCGGACGTCCACAACGCGCATGCCCTGGTCGCGGGCGCCCTGCGCAGCCCGGGCGGCCGCCTGCTGCGCCGCGAAGGGCGTTCCCTTCCGCGAGCCGCGGAAACCCAGCGCGCCGGAACTGGACCAGGAGACCACGTTCCCGTTGGGATCGGCGATCGTCACCAGCGTGTTGTTAAACGAAGCCTGGATGTAGACAATCCCGCTCGTGACGTGCTTTTTCTCTCGCTTTTTGAAGGTTTTCTTCTTGCCCTTCTTGACTTGTTCCTTGGCCATTGCGTCTCCTCAAACCCCGCGGGAGGAATCCTTCTCCGCCCCCGCCCCTCCCGTTAGGTCTTGGCCGTCGCCTTCTTCTTGTTGGCGATGGTGCCGCGCCGCGGCCCCTTGCGGGTGCGGGCGTTGGTGTGGGTGCGCTGCCCGCGAACCGGCAGGTTGCGGCGGTGGCGGCCGCCGCGATAGCTCCCGATTTCGATCAGCCGCCGCACGTTCATGGCGATCTCTTTCCGCAACTCCCCTTCCACGGCGCCTTCCTCTTCCAGGATTTTGCGGATGCGCGCCACTTCCTCCTCGGTGAGGTCTTTCACCTTGGTGTCGGGATTGACGCGGGCGCGATACAGGATGGAGTTGGCCCGCGCGCGGCCCACCCCGTAGATATAGGTCAGGCCGATCTCCACCCGCTTCTGCAACGGCAAATCCACGCCGACGATCCGTGCCATGACGCCTCCTCGTTTTCTGCCGGTCCTAGCCCTGGCGCTGTTTATGCTTGCGGTTGACACAGATCACCCGCACCACGCCGCGGCGGTGGATGATCTTGCATTTGTCGCAAATCCGCTTTACGGACGCCCGCACTTTCATGATGATCGCATCCTTTGCGCTTTCCGCGCGCTTCGCCAGGCGCTGTCGCGCCCCGGTGTTAGCGGCCTAGGGCCGCGTCAGAATCCACGGCCCGTTGCTGGTGACGACCACCGTGTGCTCGAAATGAGCGGAGTAGCCGCCGTCCTCCGTGACGGCGGTCCACTGGTCGCTCAGAAGCCGCGAGCCGGGCTTGCCGGAATTCACCATCGGCTCGATCGCCAGCGCCATGCCCTCCTTGAGCTTGGGTCCCACTCCGGGGGTGCCGAAATTCGGCACTTTGGGATCTTCGTGCAGCCGGCTGCCGATGCCATGCCCCACAAAATCGCGCACCACCGAGTAGCCGTAGGGCGTCACGTACTGCTCCACCGCGGAACAGACATCGCCCAGCCGCGAACCCAGCCGGACGCGATCAATGGCCGCATAGAGCGATTCTTCCGTCACCCGCATCAACTGCCGCAACGCCGGACTGATCTCCCCCACCGCCACCGTGATGGCCGAGTCGCCGTAGTAGCCCTCCACCTCCGCCCCCACATCGATCTTCAGCAGGTCGCCTTCCCGCAGGATCCGCTTTGGGGAGGGGATGCCGTGCACAATCTCGTTGTTGATCGAGGTGCACAGCACGCAGGGAAAATTGTACAAGCCCTTGAAAGCCGGCCGGGCTCCCCGTTCCGCGATGCGCCTCTCCGCAACCCGCTCCAGCTCGATGGTCGCCAGGCCCGGCCGCACCATCGCCTTCAGTTCCTGCAACACTTCCCAGACCACGAGCCCGGCGCGGCGCATCTTTTCCAGCTCAATGGGCGACTTGCAAACGATCATAGTTCTGCCAGCAGGCGTTGCAGCGTGCTGGAAATGGCATCCGGCGGCTGTTCGCCGTCAATCTCCAACAGGCTGCCTTCGTTGCGATAAAAATTCACCAGCGGCGCGGTCTGCCGCTCGTACGCCGCCAGACGCTCCCGGATCGCTTCCGGCCGGTCGTCGGCGCGCTGCTCCAGGGGAGTCCCGTCGGCGTCGCAGACCTCATCCTGACGCGGCGGGCTGGTGCGAATGTTATAAGTCCGCTGGCAGACCGGGCAGGTCCTTCGCCCGCTAAGACGCTCTACAATCACATCATAGCTGACTTGCAGGCTGATCACAACGGGCTTGGCCAGGCCCATCTCCCGAATGATGTCGCGAAAGGCCTCGGCCTGCGCCACCGTCCTGGGATAGCCGTCCAGCAGGAAACCGTGGGAACAATCCTTTTCCCGCAGCCGTTCGCGGACCATGTTGTTCACAATCTCATCCGTAACCAAAATCCCCTGTTCCACCATCCCCTTGGCCAGCCGTCCCAGCGGCGTGTTCTGCTGCACGTGCTGGCGAAAGATGGCCCCCGTCGAGATGTGGGGAATGTGCAGAGCCTGGGAGATCACCTGCGCCTGCGTCCCTTTGCCCGCGCCCGGAGCGCCCAGCAGGATAAGCGGCGGGGTCCTTTTGGCATTGGCATTCCAGCCCATCACGACACCGATCCAGGAGTCAAACGCGAATGCTCCCGCCGCCAGCAGGAGCCGAAGGGACGCCCCGCCACCGCGCTTCACCCGGCAAGAATCTCGACCTTGCCTCCAGCCTTCAATATCTTTTCGCGGGCGGATTCGCTGAAACTGTGGGCGCTGACCGCCACCGCCTTTTTCAGTTCGCCCTCGCCCAGAACCTTCACGCCGTCCCGCAGGTTTTTCACCACGCCATGCGCCCGCAGCGTCTCCGGCGTCACCACGGCCTCGCCCAGATCGTTCAGTTGCTTCACGTTCACGATCGCATAGCGCTTGTGAAAGGGATTGTGAAATCCCCGCTTGGGCAGGCGGCGTTGCAGCGGCATCTGGCCGCCTTCGAATCCCCGCTTATGCCGGGTTCCTGAACGCGACATCTGGCCCTTGTGGCCGCGCGTGGCGGTCTTGCCGTGCCCGCTGCCCATGCCGCGCCCTACCCGCTTGCGCGCATGACGCTGCCCGGGGGGAACCCCAATGGTGCTCAAATTAATCATTTCGCGCTCTCCTGCCGCTTCCAAGCTTCCGCTGCCTGCTCCGCCCGCGGGTTTTCCTCGCGCTTCCCGCAACGAACTCCGTTAATCCAGAATGCGGACCAGATGGGGCACCTTGGCCACCATGCCTCGAATCGCGGCGTTGTCCGGCCGCACCACCACCTGTTGCAGCTTGCGCAACCCCAAACCGCGGATAACGCGCTTGTGTTTCGCCGGACTGCCGATGGCGCTCTGCACCCATTGAATCCGCAGGGTCGCTGGCGTCGCGTTTTTGGTCTGGCTCATGGTGCAAACTCTCCCGCCCCCGGGCCTCCGCTTCCGCTAGGCGCTCTCCGCCGCCGGAGGCGGCGCCGCTTCTTCGGCCGGGGGCTTGCGCTCCCGCAACTGGGTCAGGGCCGCCATGGTGGCCCGCACCACGTTGTGGGGGTTGGTTGTGCCCAGCGATTTCGAGAGCACGTTCTGGATCCCCGCCGCCTGCAATACCGCGCGCACCGGCCCGCCGGCGATCACGCCCGTTCCTTCCTTGGCGGGCTTCAGCAGCACCTGGCCGGCGCCATAGCGTCCCAGCGCCGGATGCGGGATGGTGCTGTGAAAACGGGCCACCCGGACCAGATTCTTCTTCGCCGCCTCGATGCCTTTGCGGATGGCCGAAGGCACTTCGCGCGCCTTGCCCATCCCAAAGCCCACCACCCCCTGCTCGGGATCGCCGACCACCACCAGGGCGCTAAAACTCAGGTTCTTGCCGCCTTTGACCACCTTGGTCACGCGGTTGATCGCCACCACCTGGTCCTTCAACTGGAAGGCGGCGGGATCGATCCGTTCTGGTGCCAAACTGCCTCCTTATCGTGCCCGGTCCTTAAAATTGGAGCCCTGCCTCGCGGGCCGCCTCCGCCAGCGCCCGGACGCGCCCGTGATACTGGTAACCGCCCCGGTCGAAACAGACCTGGCGGATGCCCTGTTCCTGGGCGCGCTGCGCCACGCGCTTGCCGACTTCCCTGGCCGCCGCCACGGTTCCGCCGCGCGGAAGCGCGAACTCTTTTTCCACCGAACTGGCGGCCGCCAGGGTCCGGCCCTGGGTGTCGTCAATGACCTGGGCATAGATGTGCTTCTGCGATCGGAACACATTCAGCCGCGGCCGTTCAGCTACCCCGCGGATCTTCTTGCGAATCCGCTGATGGATGCGCCGGCGGGTTTCCGAGCGCCGTTGCTGCGCAATCATGGTTGCTTCTTCCGCTCCTCTCGATTCCTACTTGGCAGTGGCTCCGGCCTTGCCCACCTTCTTGCGGAGCACTTCGCCCACATACCGGATCCCTTTGTTCTTGTAGGGGTCTGGCGGCCGCAGCGACCGGATGGTGGCGGCCACCTGGCCCACTTGTTGCTTGTCGATGCCGCTGACCGAGAGCCGCGTCTGCTTGTCGACCGCAATCTGAATCCCCTCCGGAATGACATACTCGATCGGATGCGAGTAGCCCAGCGAAAAGACCACCGTCTTGCCTTTCAGCTCGGCGCGATAGCCGATGCCGACAATTTCCAGCTCCTTTTGGAAACCGGCGGAAACTCCAGCGACAGAGTTCGCCAGCAGGCTGCGGATCAACCCGTGGCGGGCCGACAGGCTGTCATCCCGGCGCACCACCTGCAAATTCCCGTCCCGTTTCTCCACCGTGATCCCTTCCGGCAAGGGGATCTTCATCTGCCCCTTCGGCCCCTTCACGTCCACTTCCTGGGCCGAGATCTTCACCTCCACCTTGGGAGGCAGCGGAATGAGCTTTTTTCCAATCCTCGACATCGCTTCGTCCCGTCCCCGAACCCGGCGCCCCCGCAGGCGCCTAGTAGACCTCCAGAAGAATTTCGCCCCCGACATGCGCTTGGCGGGCTTTGCGTCCGGTCATCAAGCCGCGCGGGGTGGTCAGGATCGAATGTCCGAGGCCCCCCAGCACGTAAGGGATTGCGGCGTGCGGCGCATAGACGCGGCGGCCCGGGCGGGAAACCCGCGCCAGGTGGGAAATGGCCGGCTTGCCGTCGGCGCCGTATTTCAACGTGATCCGCAGCAGCTTCCGCCGCCCTTCCTCGGACACCTTGTAGCCGGCCAGATAGCCTTCTTCCTTCAGAATGCGGGCGATTTCCACCTTCATGCGTGAGGCGGGCATCTCCACCTTGGCATGCCGGCTGCGCTGCGCATTGCGGATGCGCGTCAGCATGTCGGCGATGGGGTCGGTGATATTCATGCGCTCTGTTGACTCCCTTTCCGGCCCTTGCGTTACCAGCTCGACTTCCGCACGCCCGGAATCTCTCCGCGCAAGGCCAGCGAGCGGAAGCACAGCCGGCATAACTGGAACTTGCGCAGGAAGCCCCGCGGCCGCCCGCAGCGCGGGCAGCGGTTGCGGTGCCGGACGGGGAACTTCGGCTTCCGTCGGAGTTTTGCGAGCTGCGAGGTTCTGGACATAATCGGTTCTTGCCTCGTGCCGGGCGGCGCGCCCGGCTTGTTTCCAATCGCTCCGCGCCGGCCGTTCAGGCGCGGAAGGGGATTCCCAACTGCCGCAGCAGGGAGCGCGCTTCTTCGTCCGTCTTGGCGTCGGTGACCAGCGTAATGTTCATGCCCCGCGCCTTATCCACCTTGGCATAGTCGATCTCCGGAAAGATCAGCTGATCGCGGATCCCCAGCGTGTAGTTGCCGCGGCCGTCGAAGGCCTTGCTGGGCAGGCCGCGGAAGTCGCGCACGCGGGGTAGGGCGATGGAGGTCAGCCGGTCGAGAAACTCGTACATGCGCTGGCCCCGCAGCGTCACCGAGCAGCCGATGGGCATTCCCCGGCGCACCTTGAACTGCGCGATCGATTTCCTCGCCCGATGCGTCACCGGCTTCTGGCCGGTGATCTGCGCCAGCTCCGCCACCGCGGCATCCAGCGCCTTGATGTTTTGCGTGGCCTCGCCGATGCCCATGTTCACGACGATTTTGCGCAGCCGCGGCACCGCCAGCGGGTTCGTGATGGAAAACTCCTTGGCCAGCGCCGGGGCGATTTCCTTGCGGTACCGCTCAAACAGGCGGCTCGGCGGCCCGCTCAACGGACGGCGCGTCTTCGGCGCGGCCGCGGCTTCCGCGGCCGCCGCTTCCGGCGCCGCCTTCGGCTCTTTTCCGCCGGCAGGCTTCTTGCCGCTGCCGGCCGCTGCTGCATCCGCCGGCTGGGCCGCCTTCGGCCCCTTGGTCTCCTTGGCGGGCTTGCCCGCCGCGGCTTTATCCGTTTGTTTTTCCTTCTCAGCCATCCCAGATTCTTCCTGCCGGCGCTCCCGCCGCTTACTCGCCCAGGGTGTTGCCGCACTTGCGGCAGACCCGCACTTTTTTGCCGTCGGGCAGCGCCTGCGTCTTCGGGCGGATCGGGCCGCAGGCCGGGCAGACCAGCATGACGTTGGAGACGTGGATGGAACCTTCCCGCTCCAGGATGCCGCCCTTGATGTTCTTGGCCGGGTTGGGCCGCGTGTGCCGCTTGATCATTTGCACATGCTCCACCACCACGCGCCCCTTGGCGGCGTCCACTTGCAAGACCTTGCCGGTCTTGCCGGCGTCCCGGCCGGCAATCACCTTCACCACGTCGTTTTTCTTGATCGTCAGCATCGTCGACTCGCGCCAGCGCGCCCCCTTTCCGGGCCGACGGCTACAGCACCTCCGGGGCCAGGGAAACGATCTTCAGAAACTTCTTCTCGCGCAGTTCGCGAGCCACCGGTCCGAAGACGCGGGTTCCCACCGGTTCGCCGGCGTCGTTGATCAGCACGGCCGCATTCTGGTCGAAGCGGATGTAGCTGCCATCCCGGCGGCGATGCTCCTTGCGCGTGCGCACCACCACCGCCTTCACCACCGAGCCTTTTTTGATGGCGCTGTCCGGGGTGGCCTCCTTCACCGACGCGGTGATGACATCCCCCAAACCGGCGCGGAGCCCCGCGCCGCCGCCGCGCGGCAGGATGCAGGCGATGCGGCGCACCCCGGAATTATCCGCCACCTCCAGCATGGTTCTCATTTTTACCATGGCAATTCCTCACACAACTTCCGTCGGGACGGCGCCGCTCCCCGGAGCCGCCTTCTGGATGATCGCCCGCAGCCGCCAGCGCTTGCGGCGGCTCAGGGGACGACATTCCGCGAAGCGGACCCAGTCGCCGACCTGGCATTCGTTCTTCTCGTCGTGGACGTGAAACTTCTTGCGGCGCTGCACGTACCGCGCGTACAGGGGATGGGGCACCTGCCGCGACACCGACACCACGACGGTCTTGTTTCCGGCCCGGCTCACCACCTGCCCGATTTCCTGGCTGCGATGCCGGACCGCAACGGGCTTATCCCCCATGGGCTTTCCTCAGCTCCTTCTCCCGCAGGATGGTTTTCATGCGGGCAACGTCTCGCCGCAGCGAGCGCAGCTTCGGCAGGCCTTCGGTCTGGCCGGTCGCGCCCTGGAACCGGATCTTCCAGATCTGCGACTCGACATCCCGCAACTGGGCCTCCAGCTCCGTTTCCGTCATCTCGCGCAGCTTGTCGGCCTTCATAGCCTCACCATCTCCCGGCTGACGAATTTCGTCTTGATGGGCAGCTTGTGAGCGGCCAGCATCATGGCTTCCTGCGCCACCTCGGGCGAGACGCCCTCCATCTCGAACAAAATCTTGCCCGGCCGCACCACCGCCACCCAGCCCTCCGGGGCGCCTTTGCCTTTGCCCATGCGGGTTTCGGCGGGCTTTTTGGTGACGGGCTTGTCCGGGAACAGACGGATCCAGATGCGCCCCCCGCGTTTGATGGAGCGCGTCATGGCCACGCGACTGGCCTCAATCTGCCGGTCGGTGATCCAGGCCGCCTCCAGCGCCTTCAGGCCGAACTCGCCAAACTCCAGCTCCGAGCCGCGGTAGGCCATGCCACGCCGCCGGCCCCGGTGTTGCTTGCGATATTTCACTTTCTTCGGCATCAGCATTGCCGAAACCCTCCCCCGGTGCGGCTAGCTCGCCGGCTCCGCCGCTGCGGCCTGGGACCGCGGCCGCTTCTTGGCCTCCAGAATCTCGCCCTTATACACCCAGGTTTTCACGCCCACCACTCCGTAGGTGGTGAAGGCCTCGGCCATCCCGTAATCGATGTCGGCGCGCAGGGTGTGGAGCGGCAGGCGGCCCTGCAAGTTCCACTCGCTGCGGGCAATCTCGGCTCCGTTCAGCCGGCCCGAAACGCGCACCTTGATCCCTTTGCAGCCAAAGCGCATGGCGGAGTCCACCGCCTTGCGCACGGCGCGGCGGAAGGCGATGCGCTTTTCCAGTTGCAGCGCGATGGACTCGGCCACCAGTTGCGCGTCCAGCTCCGGCTTGTAGACTTCCTGGATATCCAAGTACACGTCCCGCCCGGTGGCCTTCTGCAAGTCCGCTTTCAGCTTGTCGATCTCCGATCCCTTGCGCCCGATGATGATGCCCGGCCGGGCCGTGCGAATCCCGATTCGCAGCTTGTTGGCCATGCGGTCAATCTCAATCGAGGAGATGCCCGCCGCCCGCAGCCGCTCCTTGAGCTCTTTCTTGAGCTTCAAGTCCTCGTGCAACCACTGGCCGAAGTCTTTCTTGGTGAACCAGCGCGACTTCCAGGGCTTGTTGTAACCGAGCCGGAACCCGTAAGGATGAACTTTCTGTCCCATCCGATTGCCTTTCCGAATTTCCTTCCCGTCGTTTCGAGCCGCTAGGGCTTGGAGCCTGCCGCCCCCGCCTTCTCAGCGACCTTGACCACGATGTGGCAGGTGCGCCGCT
>DATMAF010000366.1:0-3136 GCA_035560315.1 Terriglobia bacterium
GAATCTGCGCGATCGAGCCGTCGAAGTGTTCTCACCGGAAGACACGGCTGGTGCAGCGCACACGAAGGCGGAAGAATCCCTCGCTGGGAGCGTCCGGCTGGTCTGGACTGCCGATCCTGCTACCCAAACCGTGTGACCGCCTGCCGGTTGCTGGACGATGTTCACGCGTTAACCGCCGGCAAGATCCGGAGGGCGGCGTCGTTTTCCCCGTTTCCGTGTCCGGCGCTGCGAAATCGTTTCCGCCCAGCGCCGGCGCGAGGGAGGGCCTGAATGTTTCATTGCCGAGTGAGTTCGGTGGTTTCCACGCGGACCGGCTCGCCGTTCCGGCGAAGGATGCGCACGTGCCGGACCCGTTTCACAGCCCCGGTCTCCAGTTCCAACACATAATCTCCAGAGTCGCTCAGCGTCCAGGAGGGGCCCGGAGCGTTGCGAGCCGCCGTTGCGGGGCCGAGCATCGCCGCAGCGTCGAACTCCTGGCGGAACTCCACCATCACCTCCCCGGAATCAGGGTTCGCTACCAGGGGAGTAATTTCCATCGCTCCCTCGAGCACACCGGCCGAGCCAAAGGGATTCATCGCGGAGGTTTTGATCCGCAGCGGCACCCCGGCATCGAGCGGCAGGCCGGACAGCCCAAAGTACAGATCGACTTCCTTCCGCGCCGCGCTGAGCAGGAACTGCGGCGTCAGAACCTTCCTCAAAGCCTCGATGGTCCGCTCCCGCTGCTGCGGATCGGAGATGTTCGCGGCGGACTGCGGGATCAGCAGGAGAAGAAATGTTTGCAGTCTGGCCAGCAGATCCGCTTCGTTTGCGATCCCCTGATACCGGCCAGCGGGGTCGATTCGCACCGTCAGGCGCAGGTTCTCGAAGACCTTCTCCGCCAGCTCCAGGACGGGATCGGCGGGCGGACTATCTTGCCGGCGAAGCGGCTTTCCGGCAACCCATTCCAGCTCCGTTCCGGCGGTGCCGCGCCGCACCACCCGCAGCGCAACCGGCATCTCATAGGTTTTCCTTGGGGGGTTGTCGCGGGCGTCTTCCGTCGTCTGCATCAGGAGGAGACGGAATTGCTGGCCGGGCCGATAGTCCGGAGCGGTGCGAATCGTCTGGGCCGATAGGTCGGCTGCCGCCAGCAGCAGCGCCGCAAGAGCCGTTCCAGACATTCGCAGGCGGGCCATGCGCTCACTCCATCAACCGGTCGGCCAGGCGCGCTACGGGAAGCATCTGCCGCACGTCATGCACGCGCACCATGTGGGCGCCGTTCAGGATGCCCGCCACCACCGCTGCCGCCGTTCCGAATACTATCTGCTCCATGACCTCGGCGGAGCCGAAGTTGCCTCGTGCATCCGGCCCATGGAGCTCCTCGACTATTTTGCGAAGGAACGATTTGCGGGAAGGGCCAAGCAGCAGTGGGTATCCCAGGCGGGCGATCCGGGGCAGCTTGCGGATCAATTCCAGGTTCTGCTCGGCAGTCTTTCCGAATCCGATCCCGGGGTCGAGCACGATTTGTCTCCCGCCGATGCCGGCCGCCAGCGCCCGCCGCAGGGACCGGGCTAGGCCGGTTCGCACGGCGCCCACAACATCCCGCACAACCGGAAGCTGCTGCATCGTCTGCGGCGTTCCCCGGATGTGCATCAGAATGATCCCGGCGGCGTGTTGGCTGACCACCTGCGCCAGGGCCGGATCAAAGCGCAGGCCGCTGATGTCGTTGACGATTTCCGCCCCCGCCCGCAGGGCCCGCCGGGCCACGGCGGATTTGTAGGTGTCGATGGAGATGGGAATCTGCAGGCCCTTGCGGCGCAGCGTTTCAATCACGGGGAGGGTGCGGTCCAGTTCCTCCTCTTCGGGAACCGGCGCCGCTCCCGGGCGGGTGGATTCGCCGCCAATATCGAGGAGGTCCGCGCCCTCGCGTTCCATCTCCAGCCCCCGCGCGATGGCAGCTTTGCGATCAAAGTAGCGGCCCTGCTCGGAGAAGGAATCCGGCGTAACGTTCAGGATGCCCATCAGCAGCGTCCGCCTTCCCAGCGGAAGCGAGCGGCGGGCGAGTTGGAGATGACAGCAGGGGCGCCGAGTCGGTGGCACGCGGGGAACCCTCCGGCGGGCGGCAGCCGCCGGCAGAAGGCTTGCGGGGTTGGCTGGCTGCCGGAGTATCAGTGCTTGTGTCCGGACAGGATGCTCTCGATCTGTTCCATGGTGAACTTGGTCAGGGCGGTGACTTTGGCTTCGGAACGAAACTGCGGCGGCAGGATGCGGCGCGCCTCCTCCTTGTTCTCCGCTTCCACGGTGAGGAACGCGCTGTGGACGCCGTCTTCGCAGCCCCAGTCGGCGTGGGTCAGGAAATGGGAGCCGGTGGCGAGAAAGATCTGCACCACGCGGGCGCAGGCGCGAATCTCTTCCTCATGCGGCACTTCTATCAAGAATCGTTCCATCGGCGGACCTCCCGGAGGAAAGGAATGTCCCGGCGCCGGGGCTCAGGCGCGCGCGGGATGATCGCCCTCGGTCAGCGGCTTTTCCTGCGCCCGCACCGCGGCCGGCTTGAGAACCTTCTGGGTTTCTTTGGGCTCCTCTTCCGGTTTGGGAACCTTGGGCAGCGCCGGCAGAGGCTGGCCCTCGATCAGCAGCTTCACCTCGTGGGCGTCGAGCACCTCGCGCTCCAGCAGCGCCTCGGCAATCCGCACCAGGGCGTCGCTGTGCTCGGTGATGAGCTGCCGGGCTTTCTCGTAGCCGTTGTTGACGATGCGGCGAATCTCTTTGTCAATGAGGATGGCGGTATCCTCGCTGTAATCGCGGTGCTGTGCAATCTCCCGGCCCAGAAAGATCTGCTCTTCCTTATTGCCGAAGGTCAGCGGGCCGAGTTCGCTCATACCCCATTCGCAGACCATGCGGCGGGCCAGTTCCGTCGCCTGCTCGATGTCGTTGCCCGCGCCGGTGGTCTGGCTCTTCAGGAAAATCTCCTCGGCGCAGCGGCCGCCCATCATCACCGCGATCCGGGCCTCCAGGTACTCGCGGCTGTAGTTGTGCTTGTCGTCCTCGGGCAGTTGCATGGTCACGCCCAGGGCCAGGCCGCGGGGGATGATGGTGACCTTGTGCACCGGATCGGTGTGCGGCATCAGCGCCGCCACCAGGGCATGGCCGGCCTCAT
>DATMAF010000367.1:0-15792 GCA_035560315.1 Terriglobia bacterium
CCGGATTCCGTATATTGGGAGTCTTTCGCGATGGTACCCGACCCGGCGGGCACCATCGCGCCGGGGAGCGCCGAATGCTTTGGCTCAAACAACTGTTTGTTGGCCGCCCGCTGGGGACCGACGAGGTCAGCGAACAGAAACTCAGCAAGAAGGCGGCTCTGGCCGTTTTCGCATCCGACAATCTCTCCTCCAATGCCTATGCCACCGAGGAGATGCTGCTGGCCTTGATGGCGGCCGGCGCCACTTCGTTCGCGTTGTCGATTCCCGCGGCCTTCCTGATTGTGGCGCTGCTGTGGATCGTGGTTACTTCCTACAGCCAGACTTTGGAAGCATACCCCACGGGGGGCGGAGCATACACAGTCGCCAAAGAAAATCTGGGCGTCTATCCCGCCCTGGTGGCCGGCGCGGCTCTGCTGATCGACTACGTGCTGACTGTCGCCGTCAGCATCGCCGCCGGGATAGCCGCCATCACCTCGGCCATCCCCTCGCTGTATCCGCACCGCGTGCAGCTTTGCCTGGCGGCGATCTTTTTGATCATGTGGGCGAATCTCCGGGGAGTGCGCGAATCGGCGGCGGTGTTTGCCGGGCCAGTCTATTTCTTTGTGGGATGCGCTTATTTGCTGGCGTTCGGAGCGCTGGCGCGGTACTTTAGCGGCCCGCCCCCGGTCTCCGGGCCACCGGACCCCGCGGCCGCCGGCGACGCCTTTAGCCTGCTCCTGCTGCTGCGGGCATTTGCCGGAGGATGCACCGCTCTGACCGGCATTGAGGCAGTTGCCAACGGCGTTCAAGCCTTCAAAGAGCCGGTATCTCGCAACGCCAAGATCGTCTTGCGCGTGCTGGGCGCCATTCTGACCACCCTCTTTCTGGCGCTCACCTTTGCCGCTCACTTGCACGGCGTCGTGCCCCGGGAGACGGAAACCATCCTGTCGCAGCTCGGTCGCCTGACATTTGGAACCGGACCGGTCTATTACGTGATTCAAGTGGCCACCACCACCATCCTCATCCTGGCGGCCAACACGAGCTTCGCCGGCTTCCCGCGCCTCACCTCTTACATTGCCACCGATCGCTTCCTGCCCCGGCAGTTTGCCAACATGGGAGACCGCCTGGTGTTCTCCAACGGCATCATCTTTCTGGGACTGGCCTCGGCGGCGCTGGTGACGGTCTTTGACGGGGATGTGCATGGGTTAATTCCGCTGTACATGGTCGGGGTGTTTGTTTCCTTCACGCTGTCGCAAGCCGGCATGGTGGTCCACTGGCGGCAATCCCGCGGTCCCGGCTACCGCTGGCGGATGGGCCTGAACGCGGTGGGCGCGGTGACCACCACCCTGGTCCTGCTGATTGTCGCGGCGGTCAAGTTCACCCAGGGCGCCTGGCTGGTGCTGGTGGCGATTCCCAGCTTCGTGTGGCTGTTCCTGAAGATCCGCCAGCACTATTTCCAGGTGGCCACGGAGCTGTCGCTGGCCTCCTATGGGCAACTGTCGGAGTTGCGGCATACCGTGATTGTGCCGGTCCCGGGGCCGAACCGGGCTTCGCTCGGCGCCATTGAATACGCCCGCTCGCTCTCCAAGGACGTGATCGCCGTGCAGGTCAATACGGAGGGAGAAGACCCGGCAAAGCTGACGGCGCAGTGGGAAGCCTGGGTGCCGGATGTCCCGCTGGTGGTGCTGGCTTCCCCGTACCGCTCCATCGTGCGGCCGCTGCTACAGTTCGTGGAGCAAATGGAGACCTTCCGGGACAATGACATCGTGACCGTTCTGCTGCCGGAGTTTGTCCCCGCCCACTGGTGGCAGCGGCTGCTGCATAATCAGAATGGCCTGCTATTGCGCAGCGCCCTTTCCTTTAAGCCCAACGTCGTGGTCACCAGCGTGCGCCGCCATCTGCGCAAGTAAAGCGCCGCGGCGGGAGGCCTGCTGCCAACGGAGGCGGGTTCCGGCTACAATAGGAAAATGTCCGATCCGGAGTTGAGAATTCTCCCCCGGCTGCGGCCCGACCTGGACCTCATGCCGTCGCCCTCGCCGGAGCACCCCGGCCTGCTGCTGCGCGACCCGTTTCGCTATTCGGAGGCGATGCTCGTCATCCCTCCGGCGTTGCTTCCGGTGCTCGCTTGCCTCGATGGGAAGCGGACCGACCAGGAAGTCCGCGCCCTGTTGTCCAGCCAATGGGGTGCCCGCGTTCCCGACGGGCTGCTGGCGCACCTGGTGGGAACCTTGCAGGCCCATGGTTTTCTGGAGACGGAGGAGTTCTACCGGCTGCGCGATGCCCGCCATGAGCAGTTCCGCAATCTCGCGGAGCGCCCCGCCGCGCACGCCGGCTCCGCCTACCCGTCCAGCCCCGAGGAGCTCCGCCGGGAGCTCGACAATTATTTCCGTTTCCAAAAACCGCCCGAAGCGGAGGGAGAGATCATCGGACTGGCGGCTCCGCACGTCAGTCCGTTCGGTGGCTGGAGGTCCTACGCCGCCGCCTATGCGCAACTGGCGGCCACGGATGACCGCACCTATGTCGTGCTGGGCACTTCGCATTACGGCCAGCCGGAACGCTTCGGGCTGACTCGCAAGCCGTTTGTTACTCCGTACGGCGCGCTCTCCGTCGACACCGCGCTGGTCGATTGGATCGAGGCGCGCGCCGGGGAAGCGGTCGTGATGGAAGATTACTGCCACTCCATCGAGCATTCCATCGAATTTCAATGCCTCTTTCTCCAGCATGTGCTGGGGCCGCCAGTGCGCATCCTTCCCATTCTCTGCGGCCCGTTCCTGGAAAGCCTGCTGACCGGCCGGCCGCCGGAGTCAAATCCTGCCGTGCGGAGGATGTTCGATACGCTTGCGGAACTGGCGGAGCTACAGGGCTCGCGGCTCTTTTGGGTCCTGGGGGTGGACCTGGCGCACATCGGACGGCGCTATGGCGATTCCTTTGCCGCGCAGGCTGGCCAAGAGCGCATGGAAGCCGTTCGGCGGCGCGATGCCGAGCGGCTGGAACAGTACTGCCGCGGGGATGCGGGCGCCTTTTTCGACCTGCTTGCGCCCAACCAGGACGACCTGCGCTGGTGCGGCTACGCGCCGATGTACACCTTTCTGAAAGCCGTGCCGGCAGCGCGCGGGCGGCTGCTCCACTACGAGCAATGGAACATTGACGAGCAGTCGGTCGTCAGTTGCGCCGCCCTCAGCTTTCGTCATCCTCGTTCCGGCGGGTCCTGCTGAGGGGAAACGGCCGCCGTATCTTGGTTCGCTCGTGAACCCGGGAACTGCTGTTCGGAAGCAAAGGATCGTCCAATGACCACCGCGCTCCACGAGATGTCGCTGGCCGATGTGGCGGCCCTGATCCGCTCCAGACAAGTCTCTCCCGTGGAGGTGACCCAGGCGGCGCTGGACCGCATCGAATCCCGGAACCCTGCCTTGAACGCCTTCTGGACAATCACCGCGGAGCTGGCGCGCGAACAGGCCCGCGCCGCCGAGACGGAGATCGTCAAGGGCAACTATCGCGGGCCGCTGCACGGAGTGCCCGTGGCGCTCAAAGACCTTGTCTACACCCAGGGGATTCGCACCACCGCCGGCTCGAAGATTCTCGCGGAGTTCGTTCCGGAATACGACGCCACGGTTGTGGAGAAGCTCCGCGCGGCCGGGGCGGTGCTGGTCGGCAAAACCGCGCTGCACGAGTTTGCCTACGGCATCACCAACGAGAATCCCCACTTCGGCCCGACCCGCAATCCCTGGAAAACGGACCGCGTGCCGGGCGGCTCCAGCGGCGGCTCCGGCGTGGCGGTGGCCACGGGCATGTGTTACGGCGCCGTCGGCACCGATACCGGCGGATCGATCCGCGTCCCGGCCTCCTTCTGCGGCATCGCGGGGCTGAAGCCCACCTATGGGCGCGTCAGCCTGCATGGCATCTACCCCCTCGCCTGGACCCTGGATCACGCGGGCCCGATGGCGCGCACGGTGGTGGACGTGGGGCTGCTCTACCAGCACTTGGCCGGCTTTGATCCCAGGGACGAGTTCTCGGAAGATCATCCGGTGGGCGAGATCGGGCTGCGGAAATCCCTCCAGGGCGTTCGCCTCGGTCTGCCGACGAACTATTTTTTTGATTCCCTGCAGCCGGAAGTAGAGCTTCTGGTCCGCCAGGCCGCCGGGGTCCTGGAGGAGTTGGGGGCGAAGGTGGCGCCGGTAACCGTTCCCGGCATTCAGGAAGTGACGGAAGCGAACCTGGTGCTGCTGGCGGCGGAAGCCTACGCCGGCCATCGGGAGCACCTGGAACAACGACCCGGCGACCTCGGCAAGGATGTGCGGGCCCGGATTGAGAAGGGCAGGGAAATCAGCGGCTTCGATTATGTGCAGGCCCACCTGACCCGCCGGCGGGTGCGCCGCCAGTGGCAGGAGCTGTTTGCCAGCGTCCAGGCCATCCTGACGCCCACCACGCCGCTGACCGCGTTCCCCCTGGCAGAAGCCCTCGGGCAGGCGGAGGAGCGAACGATCCAGTTGCGCGCCGCCTCCACCCAATTCCTGCGCGGATTCAACGCCACCGGCCACCCCGCGCTTTCGGTCTGTTGCGGCTTCGATTCGGAAGGCCTGCCAGCAGGCATGCAGATTGTCGGCGCGCTGTGGGACGAGGCCACGGTACTGCGGGTCGGTTACGCCTACGAACAGGCGACGGATTGGCACACCCGCCACCCCTAACCGCGGGCCGGTGGCCTTCCGCGGCGGCGCGGCCCAAGTTGACGCTCGCGCAAACCGCTCCCTATAATGGCCCGGTTATTCACCCGCAATCGTCCAGGAGATTCCGTTGTCGCTCGAAGACGAGCTGTTGGAGCAACGGCGCGAGAAGCTGCAGCGCATTCAGGCGCTGGGCTTTCCCGCCTATCCGCACAAGTTCGCCCACACCCACCGGGTGGGGGAAATTCTGGCGGCCTTTGATCTGGCGGGCGGAGAGCAGCTGGCCCGGGACAAGCCGCCGGTGCGCGTCTGCGGGCGCGTGACGGCCATTCGCGGACATGGCAAGGCGGGCTTCCTCGACGTCTCGCAGGACGGCCAGCGCCTCCAGGTGTATGTCAAGAAAGACATCGTCGGCGAGAAAGCCTTCGCGCTGTATCAACTGCTCGACCTGGGCGACTTCCTGGGCGTGGACGGCTATCTCTTCCGCACGCGGACGGGCGAGCTGTCGGTCCACGCCGAGACCCTGACGTTTCTCTCCAAAGCGCTGCTGCCGCTGCCGGAGAAGTGGCACGGCTTGCAAGATGTGGAGGCGCGCTACCGGCAGCGCTATCTCGATCTGCTGGCCAATCCCGAGGTGCGGGAGACCTTCCGGATCCGCAGCAGGGTGGTGCAGGCTCTGCGGGAATCCCTGGACCGGCGCGGATATATGGAGGTCGAGACGCCCATGATGCAGCCCCTGTACGGCGGCGCGCTGGCGCGCCCCTTCAAGACGCATCACAACGCCCTCGACATCGACCTGTACCTGCGCATCGCGCCGGAGCTGTATCTGAAACGGCTGGTGGTGGGGGGGCTCGACCGGGTTTATGAGATCAACCGCAACTTCCGTAACGAAGGCATCTCCACCCGCCACAACCCCGAGTACACCATGCTGGAGTTTTATCAGGCCTATAGCGATTACCGCGATCTCATGGACCTGACCGAGCAGTTGCTGGCGGAGGTGGCCATGGCCTGCGTGGGCCGCACCACCATCGAATACGCCGGCCAGGCGCTGGACTTCGGCAGGTTCCGGCGTCTCACCATGCGCGAGGCCATCATCGAGCACTGGCCGGACGCCGCCACGCGTCCCCGCCCGGAAGACTTCCGCGATGCCGCGCGAACGGGGGCGCTGATCGAGGCGTGGAACCGGATGCACCCCGAACACGAACGGGTGCCTTCGCCCTCCTCCGGAGCCACGGTGCCGCTGGGCGTCGCCATCGCGGCGCTGTTTGAAGCCGTCTGCGAAAAGCGCCTGGTGCAGCCGACGCTCATTTACGAGTTTCCGGTCGAGGTCTCCCCGCTGGCCAAGTCCAAAGACGACGAGCCAGAGTGGGTGGAGCGCTTTGAATTGTTTGTGGCCGGGATGGAGGTGCTCAACGCCTACAGCGAGCTCAACGACCCGGAAGAGCAGCGCCGCCGCTTTCTGATGCAGGCCGCTGAGCGCGAACGCGGCGACCCGGAGGCGCACCGGATCGACGAAGACTACCTCCGCGCGCTGCGCTACGGCATGCCGCCCACGGCGGGCGAGGGCATCGGCGTTGACCGTCTGGTGATGCTGCTCACCGACTCGCGCTCCATCCGCGACGTCATCCTGTTCCCCCTGCTCCGCCCAGAACTCCCCGCCGCCCGCGACGAGTAACCGGCAGCATGTGCCCCGCTCCTGAGCCGCGTTCCCGGTACGCCCTAGCCACGGCCACCGACGTTCCGCAGTGATTCTGCCCTACAATGGAATGAGTGGAGGCGAGCGGTGGGTTTTGAGCTGTTCATCGCGCTGCGCTACCTGCGCGCCAAGCGCAAGATGGCGGTCATCAGCATCATTACGGCGCTGTCGGTGCTGGGCATCGCGGCCGGCGTCATGTCGCTGATCGTGGCGCTGGCCATCAACAACGGCTTCCGCCAGGACTTGCAAGGCCGGCTGCTGGGGGCCACGGCGCACGTTCAGGTGCAGCGCAAGGACGGCCGCGGGATGGCCGAGTACGGCCCCTTGCTTGCCCGGCTGTCGGCCATGCCCGGCGTCGTGGCCAGCGCCCCGGCTCTGTACGGCGTGATCCTGGCCTCCAACGGCAGCCGCTCCAGCCAGATGGTCCTCAAGGGCGTGGATGCCGCGGCGGAATTGCAGGTGGGCAATTTGCTGGCCCAGGTGCGGGACGGATCCATCGAGCCGCTGAAAACCACCGGCGATGCTCCGGCCATGCCGGCGGTGGTGATCGGGAAGGTGATGGCGCAGACGCTGGGGGCCAAGGTCGGCGACACGGTGCTGCTCACCAGCCCGCAGGGGCACCTGACGCCGTTCGGCATGGTGCCGCGCTATGAGCGCTTTCGCGTGGCGGGCGTTTTTGATTCCGGCTTCTACGATTTCGACTCCAACTGGGCCTTTACGAACCTGGCGGCGGCGCAGCGGCTGCTCAGCCTGGGCAAGGTGGTCTCGGTGCTGGAATTTAAGGTGGAGGACATCTACCAGGCAGGACGGATCGCCGCCCTGCTGCAAGCGGCGGCGGGGCCGGACTACGGCTCGACCCACTGGATGGAGCAGAATCGCGCTCTGTTCAGCGCGCTCAGCATGGAGAAACGCATCTCGGTATTCATCATCGGCCTGATCGTCTTTGTGGCGGCGCTGAACATCCTGATCTCGCTGGTGATGATGGTGATGGAAAAATACCGGGACATTGCGGTGCTCGTCTCGATGGGGGCGCGCGAGCGCAATATCCGGCGCATCTTCCAGTTGCAAGGGGTGCTGATCGGGATCACCGGGACGGCGATCGGGCTGCTGGCCGGATACCTGCTGGCGTGGCTGGGCGGCCGCTATCAGGTGGTGCAGCTCAACGCCGACATCTACTCGATCAGCTACGTGCCGTTCAATGCGCGGCTGATCGACGGGGTCTGGGTGGCCGCCGTGGCGCTGGGGATCAGCTTCCTGGCAACGCTCTATCCGGCCCGCAACGCCGCGCGCATTGCGCCCGCCGAGGCGCTGCGCTATGAATAGGCGGGCAATCGCGGCGGGAGCGGAGGCATCCAATCGGGTGACGACTTTGTTACGAGCGGAGAACCTGGGGAAAAAGTTTCGCTCCGGGGAGGCCGATTTAGTAGTGTTGGAGCATCTTCGCCTGGACGTGGAGGCGGGGGAAATGGTGGCCATCGTGGGGGAATCCGGCAGCGGCAAAAGCACGTTGCTGCATCTGCTGGGCGCGCTGGACAAGCCCTCGGACGGTGAGATATACTTTTCTGGGAGGGCGTATTCGGAGCTTTCCGAGGCGGGGCGCAGCCAGTTGCGGAATCAGGAATTTGGCTTTGTATGGCAAATGCATTCCCTGCTCCCGGAATTCACGGCACGTGAAAACATCATGATGCCCCTGCTGATCCGCGGAACAGACCCCCGGCAAGCGGGCAGGCGCGCCGAGGAATTGCTGGAGCGGGTTGGCTTGGCGGCGCGCGCGAGGCACCGGCCGGGGGAGCTGTCCGGCGGCGAGCAACAGCGCGTGGCCCTGGCGCGGGCCCTGGCGGGCGCTCCGAAAGTCCTGCTGGCCGACGAACCCACCGGAAACTTGGACGCAGCAACCGCCAGCCGCACCATGCAACTCCTGCACGAACTGCACCGGGAATCCGGAATGGCGACGGTGCTGGTAACCCATAACGTGGAATTTGCGCAGCAGTGCGACCGCGTCCTGCGCCTGCACCGCGGGCGGCTGGAGGCGGCGCCGTGTTTTCCAACGATCTGATCCCCCTGCGCTGCGGGATGCGGCGGATGCTTCGGACGAGACGCTATGTTTGAACGATACACAGAAAAAGCCCGGCGGGTGATCTTCTTTGCGCGCTATGAAGCCAGCCAGTTCGGCAGCCCGTACATCGAGACGGAGCATTTGCTGCTGGGGCTGCTGCGCGAAGACAAGGCGCTGACCAACCGGTATCTGCGCTCCCATACCTCCATCGAGTCGATCCGCAAGCAGATCGAGGGGCACACCACCATCCGGGAGAAGGTATCCACCTCCGTGGACCTGCCGCTGAGCCACGAGTGCAAGCGCGTGCTAGCGTATGCGGCCGAAGAGGCCGAGCGGCTTTCGCACAAGCACATCGGGACGGAGCACCTGTTGCTGGGCCTGCTGCGGGAAGAGAAATGTTTCGCCGCCGAGATTCTGCGCGAGCGGGGCCTGCGGCTCTCCAACATCCGCGAGGAGATGCTGCGCTCGCAGAGCGAGAAGGTAACGGCGTCGCGCCCGAAGGAAAGCTCCTTGCTGGCCGAATTCAGCCGCGACCTGACGCAGTGCGCCATGGACAACACGCTGGACCCGCTGGTGGGCCGCGAAGCGGAGCTGGAACGGGTGGTGCAGATTCTCTGCCGCCGCACCAAGAACAATCCGGTGCTGATCGGCGAGCCGGGGGTGGGCAAGACCGCCATTGTGGAAGGCCTGGCGCAGCGCATCGCGGACGGCGATGTGCCGTCGTTTCTGGCCGACAAGCGCATCCTGGCGCTGGACCTTTCCCTCATCGTCGCAGGCACCAAATATCGCGGCCAGTTTGAAGAGCGCCTGAAAACCATCATGAAGGAACTGATGGAAAGCCAGAACGCCATCATCTTCATCGACGAGTTGCACACCTTGGTGGGCGCCGGCTCGGCGGAAGGTTCGCTGGACGCCGCCAACATCCTGAAGCCGGCGCTTTCCCGCGGCGAAATTCAGTGCATCGGCGCCACCACCCCGGCGGAGTTCCGCAAATCCATTGAGAAGGACCGCTCCCTGGAGCGCCGCTTCCAGGCCGTGAAGGTGCCTCCCCCGAGCGAGGCCGAGGCCATCAAGATTCTGTTCGGCGTCAAGGACCGCTACGAGAAGTTTCACGCCGTCACCTATACCGACGAGGCCCTCTACGCGGCGGTCTACAACTCCAACCGCTATATCCCGGACCGCTTCCTGCCGGACAAGGCCATTGACCTGATCGATGAGGCCGGCGCGCGCGTGAAGCTGCGGCAGACCACCCTGCCGGAAGAGATCGCCGATATCCAGAAGCGCATCAAGTTCATCGTCCACCGCATGGAGAACGCCATCGCCAATCACGAGTTTGAGAAGGCGCGGTTCTATAGCGACGAAGAGCGCAAGGAGCGCGAGAATCTGCGCGAAATGCGCGAGAAGTATCATCTCGACGACTCCTCCGGGGCGGTGGTGACCAAAGAGGACATCGAAGAGGTGGTCTCGCGCTGGACCGGCGTGCCGGTCACCTCCATCAAGGAAGAAGAGATGGCCAAGCTGATGCGCATCGAGGAGGAGCTGCACAAGCGCGTCATCAGCCAGGACAAGGCCATTTCGGCGCTGGCGCGGGCCATCCGGCGCTCGCGCGCCGGCTTAAAGAATCCCAACCGGCCGGTGGGCGTCTTTCTCTTCCTGGGTCCCACCGGCGTGGGCAAGACCGAGGTGGCCCGCAGCCTGGCCGCGTTCCTGTTCGGCAGCGAAAAGGCCCTCATCCGCTTCGACATGTCCGAATACATGGAGAAGCACGCGGTCTCCAAGCTGATCGGCTCGCCTCCGGGCTACGTCGGCTATGAAGAGGGCGGCCAGCTCACCGAGCGCGTCAAGCGCGCCCCTTACTCGGTGATCCTGCTCGATGAGATCGAGAAGGCGCACCCGGACATTTTCAACATCCTGCTGCAAGTCTACGAGGATGGCCAGCTGACCGACGGGCTCGGCAACACCGTGGACTTCAAGAACACGATCCTGATCATGACGTCCAATATCGGGGCCCGCTTCCTGGAGAAGCGCAGCAAGCTGGGCTTCCAGCCGCCCGCGCCGGAAGCGGTGGCTGGAGAGGCTGAGGAGATGGTCCGCGCGGAAGTCAAGCGCGTCTTCAACCCCGAGTTCCTGAACCGTCTCGATGAGATCATCGTGTTCAATGCCCTGACCGACGAAGACCTGATCCAGATCATCCAGCTGATGGTGGGCCAGATGAACCAAAGCCTGGCGCACAAGCAGATCAGCATCACGCTCACGCCCGAAGCCGAAAAATGGGTGCTTGAGAAGACCTGCCACGACCGCTCGTACGGGGCGCGGCCGCTGCGGCGCGCCTTGCAGCGTTACATCGAGGACCCGCTCTCGGAGGCGCTGATCCAGGGCTTGATCCCGCGGCCAGCGTTCCTGGAAGTGTTCCTGGAAAACGACGGGCTGTATTACCGGCAGGTGGACTCCACCGCCGAACCCACCCCGCTGTTCGTTGCCCACGTCTAGCAGCACAAACGGTTCGGGTGCCTGAGGAGCGCGGGAGGCGCCAGCGGGCGCGCCTCCCCCCGCCCGGGATGCGCTACCGGCCGAAGCCGATGCCAAAGAAAATCGAAAACGTGCGAGACTTCACTGTTACATCCTCGCTGGGGTCGGCGTTGAGGTTCCGGAGACCCAGGTCGTAGCGCGCCTCAATCGTTGCCGGCCCGATGGCGAGACCTCCGCCGAAGATCATGCCGACATCTGCTGCGTTGGTCTCGTCCTTGAGGTCCTCTTCCGTACCGTCAGGCGCTTCGAGTTTCGCGCTGGTCCTGAAGCTGACAGCGGGGCCAATCGTAACGAAGGGGTGCACGCGGTTCTCGCTCATCGCATCCGCGCGCAACAGGAGGGGAATCTCGACGACGTTGAACTTGATCTTGGAGTCGTCGGCCGTGCCGTTGCCTCCCTTCATTGAATAGAGAATCTCGGGTTGGAATGAGACCACCGGCGTGCCGACGCGAACGAACGCTCCAAAGGCCCCGCCGGCTCTCATGTCACAGCAAGAGAAGTCCGGAATTTCTGGATCGAAGCCGAGGTCGGCGAGATTAACGCCTCCCTTGACACCTCCGCCCACCGACACCTGGGCAACAGCGGGACCCACGAGCAGTCCCAACAACAGCATGCACACGATTACGGTATTCCATTTCATCTTCATGAGTCTCTCCTGTGTACGAACGGGATTTCTGACCGGTCGTGTTCAGTATATACGCGCCGGTCTCGCCGCAGCAAAACAGTTGCCAGCCGCAGTGCATAAAAAAACACGCTGCTGCCCAGTGCCAAGCGAGGCGATGCGTCAGCCAATTTCCGCTCTATGTCATAGCGAGAAGATGTCGCCAGCCAGCAGGAGCTTTTTGGAGTTTCGGGGGCTTCCCGGCGGAAAGCAAGGATCGCCTTCCGCGACTCGCGGAGGCAGCCAGGGCATCGCGTCGCGCGGCGATATGCTTTTCTCTCTTCCCGTTATAAGATATT
Organism: Terriglobia bacterium; assembly: GCA_035560315.1. Classification (GTDB taxonomy): domain Bacteria; phylum Acidobacteriota; class Terriglobia; order 2-12-FULL-54-10; family 2-12-FULL-54-10; genus DATMAF01. Next base: position 11,882 of record DATMAF010000367.1, read on the forward strand.
CTGAGTGGCCGGAGCGGATAGCTCTTCCACAGAATGCATGGGCGGTCTTTCCGGTATCCCGCGCAAGCAACCCGGCGGGGTCTTTTGGAATCTTTCTGCCTATCCTGCGGGTGTGGGCAGCGGAGCGTTTGAGGAATCGGAGCGGGCAGGGTTTCCGGGATGAAATTGGGCATCAGCGGACCGTTCACAGTTCGGGTTTCGGCGGTTTTGCTGCTGGCCCTGGGGGGCCTTGCTGTTTTGTTCTTCCCGCCAGGCTCGCAAGGACAGACTCCGTCCCGGAACACCATTGAAAGCATCCAGTTTCGCGGCAACCGGCGCGTGCCGTCGGCCACCATGCGGGCGCGCATCTTCTCCCAGCCCGGCGACCCGTACGATGAGAACGCCCTGCGGCGCGACTTCATGGCCCTCTACAACACCGGCTTGTTTGAGGACATCGTGCTCTCGGTGGAGCCGGGAGAGACGGGGCGCATCGTCATTTTTGAGGTCCGGGAGCGGCCCGTCATTCGCACCATCGATTACGTCGGAAACAAGTCGGTCACTCAGTCCGACATCCTGGACCGGTTCAAGGAGCGCAACGTCGGCCTGACGGTGGAGAGCCGGTACGATCCCACCCGCATCAAGCGTGCGGAGGTGGTGTTAAAGCAGTTGCTGGCCGAGCGCGGACGGCAACTGGCTACCGTGACGACCGAGACCCGCCAGATTCCGCCCTCTTCGGTGGCGCTGACGTTTCGGATTGACGAAGGCCCCAAGGTGAAGGTCGGCAAGATTTCGTTTGAGGGCAACACGGTCATCTCCGACCGGAAGCTGCGCCGCGCCATGCGCAATTCGCGGCCGTATGGCGTGCCGTACAGCCTGGTGCTGGCCGATCTCTGGAACAAGACCTACGACAAGAACAAGCTGGATCAGGACCTGGAGTTTGTCCGGGGCGCCTACCAGGATCGCGGCTACTTCAAGGTGCTGGTGAACGAGCCGCGGCTGCAGAACCGCGACACCGGCGGAGGCGCTTTCCGAATCCCATGGCTGTATCCCAACCGGCCCGGGCGGGCGGTGGACGTGACCATTCCCATTGTGGAAGGAGAAAAGTATGTTCTGGGCGATCTCACCTTCCGCAACTCCACCTTGTTCCGGGACACGACGGTGCTGCGGACGCTCTTTGACATGAAGCAGGGAGAAGTCTTTAACGTTTCCAAAGTCCGCAAAGGCCTGGAGGAGTTGCGCAAGCTCTACGGCGAGTTCGGCTACATCAATTTTGTTCCCGAACCGGAGACGATCGTGGATGACCAGGCGCGGCGGATCCACCTGAACATCGGGCTCGATGAAGGAAAGCAGTTTACGGTGCGGCGGATCGAATTTTCCGGCAACACCACCACCCGCGACAAGGTCATCCGGCGGGAGCTGCTCCTGCAGGAAGGCTCGCTCTTCAACAGCCGCCTGTGGGAACTGAGCCTGTTGCGGCTCAATCAGCTCGATTACTTCGAGAAGCTGGAGCCGGACAAAGCCGCCGAAGTGCAGCCCAACAACGCCGAGGGGACCGTGGACATCGCCCTCAAGGTGCAGGAAAAGGGGAAGAACACCATCGGTTTCAGCGGCGGTGTGAGCGGACTGTCGGGGAGCTTTGTGGGGTTCAATTACCAGACCAACAATTTCATGGGCCTGGGTGAGACGCTCACGTTTGACGCCCAACTGGGAAGCCTGGAGCGCAATGTGCTCATCGGCCTGACGCATCCGTATCTGTTTGACCGGCCCCTCACGGCGGGCTTCACCATCTACAGCCGGCGCTACAACTTCAACGAGGGCCAGCAAGCCTCCCTGCTGACCGGGCAGGACCTGACGCCGATTTTTGACCTGCTGGGCAGCGAGAACATCCAGAATTACCGCGAGAGCAGCGTCGGTTTCACGGCCTTTGCAAGCTATCCCATCCGCAACAATTTCACGCGGCTGGGCCTGAGCTATGGATACGAGAGCAGTTCCGTGAGGACGTTCAGCCAGATCTCCCGCTTGCTGTTTGAGAACATCAACTTCCGGGGACTGGGAGGGGTCAACTCGCTGGAAGGCATCCGCACCAGCAAGATCATTCCGACCTACCATTACAGCACCGTGGACAGCCCGCTGTTTGCCACCCGCGGCATGGGGCTCTTCGCCAGCCTGGAGCTGGCCGGGATCGGCGGCAACGTGCGCTACTACCGGCCCGCGGTGGACTTCAAATGGTTCCATCCCTTCACCGGCGGCGGCCGCACCTTTGGAATGCATTTCTACGGAGCGACCATGAGCGGCTACGGGGGCCGCGTGATCCCGCCCTTTGCGCGGTCCTACACGGGCGGCGAGAACAACATCCGCGGCTTCGACATCAACACCATCAGCCCCATCGGGTTTCTGCCGGACACCACCGCCATCACGGTGCTGAACGCCAACGGGACGGTCCGCATCACCAGCGCCCCGGACGCCATCGGCGCGGAGAATCGCGCCGTGCAGACGCAAACCATCCCCATCAACCGCATCACCTTTCCCGGCGGCGACACCACCTTCATCAGCAACTTCCAGTACCGCATTCCCTTGTTCGGCCCCGTGCACCTTTCCTTCTTTGCCGACGCCGGGATCAACCTGGTGTGGAAGCGCGACCAGTTGCAGATCACCGAGCAGCGGCTGCTGGAGCTTTCCAGCCAGTTTCCGAGCGTGGATTTCAAAAAACAGATCGAACTGGCGGGCGGAACCAACAACCAGTGGCGGGCCTCCACCGGGGTGGAGCTCTCGGTGCTGATGCCCGTCGTCAACGCTCCCTTTCGCATTTACTGGGCATACAACCCCCTGCGGCTGAAAACCAACATTTCGCCGCCGCCGCTCGTGGACCCCGCCCTGTTTCCCAATCAAGCCACATACAACAGCGCAATCCAGCAGTTTGGCTCCCCCATCCCGTACGCGGAGCCCGCCAGCACGTTTCGTTTCACGATCGGTACGACGTTCTAGCCGCAGCTTCCGTTCCTGCGCGTCAGGGGCCTCTTTCTGTGCGCCGGCGAGCCGGGCCGCCGTGTTAGAATAGGCGCGCTCATGCCGACGACGCTACTGATCTGCGAAAGTTGCGGCAACCGCCAGTCGTTTTTCCTGGATGAAGCGACCGTCTCGGAATTGAAGAGCGGCAAGACGGCTCCGAAGCACTGCCTGCGATGCCGGACGACGACCGATTGGGTGTTCGCGATGGTGGACCGCCGCAGCGGCCGCGACCGGCGCCAGGGCGGCGACCGGCGCGGCGAACCCGCCTGAGCTGTTCCTGAGGAAACGGTGGCCGGGGAAGCGTTCCGGCTGGGGAGGCGGGGCGTTCCCGGCGCCCGCCGGAAGGCCGGGTGTTTTGTTAGGTCGCGGGAGCGGTCGAAGGGCTGAGGGGGGCCTTCTCGGATTTTTCCGGCCCGGGGGAAGCAGATTCCTTCGGTGTATCCTTCGCGGCTTTCCCATCTCCGTCGGCGGCCGACGCCCCGGAACGGCGCGCGTAGTCGGTGACGTACCAACCCGTGCCCTTGAACTGAATGGCCGGGGAGGAAAGCAGCCGCTCCACGTCCTTCCCGCATCGAGGACAGGCGCGGACCGGCTGGTCGGAAAACTTCTGGATCACCTCAAAGCGGTGCTCACAGGCTTTGCATTGGTACTCGTACAGCGGCACGCAGCACACTCTCCTTCTCGTGAGATGGAATCGTCGCCCTTATTGCTAACATACTGAAGCCGCTGGCTCGCGTCAAGTGCGCCCCGGTTGCGCCGTCCCGGGGCCTCTGTTAGAGTGAGGAGGGGAAATCCATCGGGGTGAATTGCTCATGGCCATCAGTCAAGAACTGCTGGAAATTCTGGTTTGTCCGCTCTGCAAAGCGCCCGTGCGCCTGAAGCCGGACCAGTCCGGCCTGAAGTGCGAGCAGTGCCACCGCGTC
>DATMAF010000368.1:0-2019 GCA_035560315.1 Terriglobia bacterium
GAATGGCGGGCGGTCAAGTCGGTCGACGATGTGCTGGCCCAGATCAACGGCATCCTGGAGAAGACCAAGCCCGAGCCCGGCCGCTGGCTCTATCTGGAAAATCAGGTTACCTTCACCAACGACCCGGGCTCGCCCCTCAACAGCGCCTCCATTCTGCTCGACGCGCTGGACCAATGGAAGCTGGACAAGGTGGCCCCGGCCAATCCCATCTTGATGACCATCGGCATAACCGACTTCAACGGCTGCTTGCTGAACCGCAAGGCGATGGACTGGCTGATGGCCAACCACGGCGAGTTTGTCAAGAAAAACGGACGGTACTGGGTGAACGCCGCCGGCCAGCCGGACGGCCATCTGGAGCCGCCCGCCAGCCGCCTGGCGTTGCCCTTTGTCTACGACCGCGATCCGGCGGTTCTGGCCAGCCTGTATCTGCGGGAGATGGAAGAAACGGCGGCCATGGGGTTGACGGCCGTTTCCACCCGCATGCCGCAGGACAGCTTGGCCGCCTTCCGGCTGCTGGAAGCCCGGGAGCAGTTGCGCTTCCGCATCGGCTACGGCCCCATGGAGCCCTTTGGAACCTTCGATGTGGCCAAGGCGGGTTTGAAGCAGTTTCGCAAGCAGATCGGCTCCGGCAGCGAGAAGATCTGGCTCACCGGAGTGGGTCCGAGCGCCGTCGACGGCGGCCGCTCGCGGCAATGCACCGATCAGAAGCGCGTCGGCACCTATACGCCCATCGACGGCTGGTTTCCCTTCGGACAATGCCACACGGACGCGGAGTACAAAGGCGCGGTCAACCGCGCCGGGCCGATCCAGGAAAACTACTTTCAGGACTGGATCATGGCCAGCGGCCGCGACGGCGTGCGCTTGGCCAACACGCACGTCGCCGGCGACCGCGCCACGGCGCAAATGCTGAGCCTGGTCGAGGAGTTGCAGCGCCGCTACGGGAAGGAAGCCACCAAAAACTGGGCTTTCGATCACTGCGGAATGGTCAATCCCCGGGATATTCCGAAGCTGGCCAAACTCAAGATTACGATGAGCTGCTACGTGCGGATTTCGGTGAATGACGCCGCGGCCCTGGCGCGCGCCTATGGCGAGCAGGTGGCCAACACCTTTCCCAGCCCCTTAGGCAGCATGCTCAAGGCGGGGGTGAAGGTGGTGCTGGAGTCCAACAGCGACTCCTACCTGTGGGAGGACCTGCAAGCCGCCGTCACCCGCAGGGATCGCCAGGGAAGGGTGTGGGGAGAGCAGGACCGCGTGGACCGTCCCACGGCGCTCCGAATGCTCACCAGTTGGGCCGCCGACTACCTGCTGCGCGGCGATCAGTTCGGCAGCATCGAGGCCGGCAAGCTCGCGGATTTGGTGGTTCTGGACAGCGATTATCTGACGATTCCGGAGGACAAAATCGGCAAGATCCAGCCGCAACTCACGCTCTTTGACGGCCGGATCGTTTTTTTGCATCCGCAATTCGCGGCGGAGTACGGCTTAAAGCCTGAGGGCGCGGTGATCTCTACCTATCGCGACCTGGTGAAAAACCGGGTCCGGAGAATCTCCATGGACCTGGGCGGCTAGGTTTCCGGTGGCTGACAGCCCCGTCCGCCACCGCCGCGGAATTGGCATCGGCGGGAGCCCAGCTATGGTAGAATCCCCCCCGCCCAGCAATGAGCAGGTGGGATCCAGTGGCGGGACTCCCGGCGCTTTCTCCTGCTCGCTGTGGGCAATGGTCAAGGGCATTCGTTGATACAGGAGGCGATTCGATGAGGCACGACATAAGAAAGCTCTGTGTCCGTTTGTGGATGGCGGCGGCGCTTTTGGCGGCCCCGGTCTGGGCGGCGGCGCAGGCCCCGTCCTTGATTTTGCATAATGGAAAAATCTTGACGGTAGACGCGAACTTCACCGTGGCGCAGGCCATTGCGGTCACCGGCAACCAGATCAGCGCGGTGGGCACGGACCAGGCGGTGCTGGCCACGGCCGGTCCCAATACCCAGAAGATAGACTTAAAGGGCCGGACGGTGGTGCCGGGGC
>DATMAF010000369.1:0-4173 GCA_035560315.1 Terriglobia bacterium
GCCGCAACGGCGCGCCTGGTCGGCGGATGCTCCGGGAGACAGCACCAGCACCCGTTGGCCTGCCGGGCGGCCGTAGCCCCGCGTCAGGATCGAGGCGCGCGCGCCCGCCGCCGCCAGCCGCTGCGCGAGCCAGATCGTGAACGGCGTCTTGCCGGTCCCGCCCCAGGCGATGTTGCCGATGCTGACCACTCTGGCGCGCAGGCGGCGCTGCCGCCGCCAGCCGGTCCGGTACATCCCGGCGCGCGCCGCAGCGCCCGCCAGGTACAGAGTCGCGGCGGCTTGCGCGGCCAGCGTGAGTGGAAACGGGATTCGCATCGCTTCTGGCTACTTCCCCTGCGCCAGGCCCGCGGCAGCCGGCTGGGAGACTGGAGAAGATTGGGGAGCGGCTCCCGCGGCGCGCCGCAGCCGCCATTCCATGTCGTCCAGCAACGGAGCGAGTTCGCCGGCATGCGTCTCAAAAAGAGTGCGGGCGGCCTGTCCGAGACGCCGTGCTTCTTCCGGGTTGAGGAAAAGCCGACGCAGCGCCGCTGCCAGTTCCTCCGCGCTGGCGACGGGAACCACGGCGCGCGCCCGCAGAAATGCGCCGGCGATTTCGCGGAAGTTCTCCAGCGAAGGGCCGACCACTGTGGGGCAGGAAAAATAGGCCGGTTCCAGGAGGTTGTGCCCGCCGGTGGGAACCAGCGTTCCGCCAATGAAGGCGGCGTCCGCAAGCTGATAGAGAGCGGCGAGCTCTCCGGCGCTGTCCAGCAGGAAAACGCCAGGAACGACGGGCTGGCCGGGAACCCACGCCGAGCGCCGCTGGCAGGCGATGCCGGCGGCGCGCACCTGGGCCGCGATTTCCGGCGCGCGTTCGGGATGCCGCGGGGCCAGGATCATCCATAGGGCGGGAAAATCCGGCCGCAACCCCAGAAACGCTTCCAGCAGGTGCGTCTCTTCTCCCGGCATGGTGCTTCCGGCTACCAGCACCGGCCCGACACCGCCAGCGGCAGCCGCCAACGCTTCCGAAAGCGGGTTCGAGGAAGGGCGGAGGGCAAACTTCAGGTTTCCTCCAAGCCGGACGCGCCCCGGAGCGGCCCCCAATGCCAGAAACCGTTCTGCGTCCAGCGGGCTTTGCGCATAAATGGCGTCCGGATATTGCAGCACCCGCTTCCAGAAGAACCGCGTTCGGCGGTAGCGGGGCCAGGAACGATCCGAGATGCGCCCGTTGGCCAGCACCAGGCCAGCGCCGACGCGTTTGATCTCCCGGAACAGGTTGGGCCACAGTTCGGTTTCCATGACTACCACCAGGGCTGGTTTCCACCGCCGCAGGAACCGCCGGCAAACCCAGGGATAATCCGCCGGCGGATAGAGCGCGACATCTTCCGGCGAGGCTTGGCGGCGGGCCTCTGCGTAGCCCGTGCGGGTGGAAGACGTCCAGATGACACCAACCCCAGGGAGCCGTTCACGAAGCTGCCGGATCAGCGCCTCGGCGGCTTTCGTTTCCCCTAAGGAAACCGCGTGGACCCAGACAACGGGCTTGCCATCAAGGGATGGGGGGGCGGGCCAACGCCCCAATCGTTCTGCCAGAGCGGGCAAGCGCCCCTGCAAAACCCGGCCCGCCGCCCACCCCAGCAAAAATGGGGTTGCCATCCAAATCGCAAGATTATAAAGCAGATACATATTGTTTCCGTCGCCCTGCAAGGAGTCGCCGGAGGCGTTGTGTTCAACGTCCGATTCGGAAAAGCATTGCCAGAACGGCAGTTATTATAGCGTGAGCGGAGTGCCTCGCCCAAACGGAAATCGCCTGGCGGAGGATCGTTCTGTGCAACTCCGCCGAGCGAAACCGCCGGGTGAAGCAAAGCGAGGTCCCTGGAGCAATAAAGCTTTTCCAATTGGAGAACAGAAAAACAGAGTTTCACGCGCTCCGATGCGCCTACCGCGGCAGGAAATAATTCAGCTTGACAGCCGGAAAATCCTGGGCCATTCTCCACATGAATAAGGGTGGTGGACAACTCCGCAGAGTCGTTTTTCCCGTGCGCGTGATTCGCTGCGACGCAAGAGCTTAAGCCAGGGCGGGAGTGGCCATGAAACAAAGGGGTAGCTGGAAAGTCGGTGTGTTCGGGGGCGTGCTCCTGCTGGGCATGTCGCTAGGGGCGCAGGCCCAGATGCTGCCGGAGGGACCTGGAAAAGACGTGGTGGCCACGGTCTGCACCAACTGCCACAGCCTGGAGAACGTCGTTACGCTGCGGCTGAGCCGGCAAGAATGGAGCGGGCTGGTCAACGATATGATCGCGCGCGGCGCGCCGGCCTTCGACGATCAATTTGAGATCATTACCAATTATCTTGCGACCAACTTCGGCCCCGATTCGAAAATCCCAGCGGCGGGAAGCGCTGCCGGAAGCGGCAATCGCAACCAGCCGGTGTCGGCGGAGGCCGCACCCGGAGCGGGCAAAACGCTGGTGGATGCCAACTGCGAGCAATGCCACGCGCTCAGCTACGTTACCAACGCCCGCCACAGTCCGGAGGAGTGGCGAAGCATCGTGAACGATATGGTGGCTCGCGGGGCGGCTTTGGAGAATGAGGAAATCGAGATAGTGGTTCGCTACCTGGCTGACAACTACGGACCGGCCGGCGCGGCCACGGCGTCGGCAAGCGGCGCCGGCGGACGCAGTCCGGGGGCGCCGGCCGCGAGTTCGCCCGGGCTGCCGGAGGGTCCGGGCAAAGAGTTGGTGGCCACCGTGTGCACCCAATGCCATGGCCTGAACAATGTGGTCACGTTGCGGCTCACGGCCGAGGAATGGAGCGGGCTGGTGAACGATATGATCGCGCGCGGCGCGCCAGCCTTCGACGATCAGTACAAGACAATCATTCAATATCTGAGCGCGAATTTCGGGAAACAGTAAGGCCGTTCCGGTGGCGTGGGTTGTCGCGCGTTGGAACCGGGAGCGGCGGAGGGACAGCTCGAGGATCCCCCCAAGACAAAGGCGTTCCGTTGGCAAGGAGGGAAGAGAAATGCGCCAGCTTGTGAAGGAATTAATGACTTCCGCGGTCTCGCGCCGGGGATTTTTGACCAGCATGGTGGCGGCCGGCTACAGCGTGGCGGCGGCCAAGTCGGCGCTGCAATCGGTCGCGCCCTTCGCCCCGGGTGCCAACGTGCCGCCGGAGCTGACGCGGACTTTTACGGGAACGGGGGGCGAGTTGCTGGCGGAACAACTGATTGAAGCAGGCTGCCGGTTCCTGTTCGTTTCGAACGGCTCCGGGCTGGGGCCGCTGTGCGACGCCTTGGTCGCCCGGCCGCAGATTCAGCTCATTCAGGCGACGCACGAGGGGCAGGTGGTGGCGCTGGCCGATGGCTACGCCAAAGCCACCGGGCAGATCGGTTTTGCCATGTACAGCCGCGTGGGGTTGCCGCATTCTTCCGCCAACCTGTACAACGCCATGAAGGACCGCACGCCGGTGGTGACCTTAAGCGATCACCAGAACACCGACAGCGAAGGACGCGACAGCCACGAAGACCTGGACGACTGGCTGACCAACATCCGCGGCTACACCAAGTGGGCCTGGGTGGTGCATGATCCGGAGCGCATCGCGGAGTTTGTCCGCCAAGCCTGCAAAGTGTCCAGCGTCCTGCCTTGCGGTCCGACCCACGTGCGCATCCCGCGCAACCTGATGTATCAGGAAAACGTCCGCGGCACGGTGTTCGCGGGCAAGGCCTTCAGCATCCCCATGGAACTGCGTCCCAACACGCACGAGATCGAACGCGCGGCCCGCATGCTGCTGGAAGCCAACTCCCCGGTCTTGCAGGTGGGGCCGCAGGTGACCCAAACCAACGCCCGCAAGGCAGTGGTGGAACTGGCGGAGTTGCTGGCCATTCCGGTGGCGCAGTTCCGCAGCTACTATGCCGATTTCCCCAATTTCCACCCCCTGTACATTCAGAACTTCAGCCGCAACATGGTCTACCCGAAACAGGTGGATCTGTTCATGAATTTCGGGGCCCGCACCTATGGCGGGGACGGCCGGCGGATGCGGATCATCCACGCCAATGTCGATCCGGTGGCCATCGGCCAGAATACGCCGCTGTCGGTGGCGCTGCTGGGAGACTTGAACCAAATCGCCCGCGACTTGATCGAAGCCGTCAAGAGCATGGCCACCCCGCAGCGGCTGGCCCAGATGACGGAAACCCGCCGGCGGGAG
>DATMAF010000370.1:0-3851 GCA_035560315.1 Terriglobia bacterium
ATTGGATGCTCTACCGTTTGTAACGCTCCTGGACGGAATGCTGATGGAAACCCAGACACGGCCGGCGCCTCCCGATCCCGCTGCCAACCAGCGCCGGCGGTGGACTTCGCTGCTCTTTGCGCTGACGGCGGCGGCCACCATCCTGGTTCCGTTCCTGTTCTGGAAGCAAACCTGGTTTGGCGAGCCGCTGACCGATGAGCAGATTTCCCAGTATCTATCGGAGGCGGGCAAACCACGCCACATCCAGCAGGCCGTGGTGCAGATCCAGGAACGGATCGAGCGCGGCGATGCCAGCGCCGCGCGCTGGTATCCACAGATGGCGGCGCTGAAGGACAGCCCGGTGGCGGAACTGCGCGTAACCCTGGCCTGGGCTCTGGGGGCGGACAACCGCTCGGAATTGTTCCGCCAGACGCTGCTCGAACTGCTCCGCGACAGCAACCTGCTGGTTCGCCGCAACGCCGCGCTTTCGCTGGTTCGGTTTGGCGACCGTTCGGGCCGCGAAGAGATCCGGAAGATGCTGGAGCCGCACCTCCTCCGTGCGCCCACTTCCGGCCGGCTGCGCTACCGCCTGCCGGTTGGAACAGCTCTGAACGAAGGCGCGCTCCTGGCGCGCCTGGAAAGGCCGGACGGGACGACGGTGGAGGTGCGCTCTCCCCTGCCGGGCAAACTCCTGCGCCACCTGGCGCCAGAGGGAGCTTCCGCGGCGGAGGGGACTGCTGTCGCGCTGATCGCTCCGGGAAAAGAACATGTGTGGGAAGCGCTGCGGGCGCTGCTGCTCATCGGCGAGAAAGACGACCTGCCCCTGGTGGAGCCGTTTACCCGGGCCGGAAGCGATGACTATCCGGAGACCATCCGGCAGCAGGCTGTGCTGACCGCGGCGGCCCTTCGCCGGCGCCTGCCGGAAAATGCGGTGGACACCGCCTCACCTCCCTAATCCGGAGGAAGCAACACCGGTTGGGGCGCGCCTAAGGGAGGGTAACGCCGAGTTCCTTCTCCACTTCTTCGATGGGAACCATGTCGATGGCGTCCCAGGGGCAGCCGTCGAGAAAAGTGCCATCGGGCCCTTTGGAGGTGCAGAGCTTGCACCCGATGCAGAGTCGCGGGTCGACCTCGATGCGGCCGAAGGGCGGGGCCTCTTCATCCGGCACCCAGTACATGCAGTCGGCCACCGGGCAGTAGCCGACGCAAACCGGCGAGCCGGAGCAACCGGTGCAATTCTCGTTAATGACCGCGATGACCTTGGGTTTCTTCTTGCGCGGGCCGGTTGTCCCGGAGGACTTCGGCTCCATCTTCTCTCGTGTCAGTAGTTCCGCTGTTGGCATCAGATTGATTATTTCATAACTCCCGTTGGAAACTCAACGTGCCGGCAGGGCGAAGAAACCGTGGCGGTCCTTACTCCTTGGCCAGTTCGCGGTCGATCTCGGAGCGGTATCGTTCCACCAGCGCGGCGCCTTCCGCCGGCGGAGAGGCGGTCCCGCTTCCCTCCCCGGTCAGTTCCTCGCCTTCCTCGGCGGCGCTGGCCTTCCAGCGCCACAGGACAACCGCCACCGCCCCCACGCCCAGCAGCAGCGCCACATACGGCATCAGCCAGCCCAGCCATGCAAAACCCTCCCGCGGCGGTTCGGCCAGAATGCGCGGCCCGTACTCCCGCAACATGCCGGCAACAACCTGTTCTTCGGTCTTGCCCGCCGCCAGCCCGTTGCGGATGGTGTTCAGCATATACATCCGCACCGAGCAATTGATCCCGTGGGGGCAAGTGTGCACTGTGCCGGTGCAGCCTCCGCACTGGCACAACAGGCGGTCCGCAATGCGACGCACGGGCGGGTCGTTGATGGTGAGACGTTCGGCGCCGGCGGCCCCTGAGCTGGTGGCGGAGGGTGCCGGCGCGGGCGACTGTCCCCGAGCGGTTCCCGCCAGCGCCAGCGCCAAAACAAGCACGGCGCCGGCGGATCTCCCGGCGCGATCAGGCAGGAACTTCATCCCGTTCGGCTTCCTTCATGGAAGGTTCCTCGCGGCGCGCGGCGGGCGGCGTCTGCTTGCGTCCGGCTTGCAGGCCGGGCGCCGAGGGCACCAGCGCCACGATGGTTCCCAGCACGACAATCAGGCCGCCCAGCCAGATCCAGTTCACCAGCGGATTGATGTGGACATTGATCACGGCGTGCTGCTGGTCTTCGTCAATGCCGGCAAAGACGATGTAGATGTCCTCGTTCATGCGCGCGCGAATGGCCGGCTCGGTGGAGGGCTGTCGGCTGGCCTTGTAGAACCTTCGCTCCGGGTGCATGACGTCGATCTGCCGCCCCTCCCGATAAACCTCCACGACCGCGTGCTGCGCCGCGAAGTTCGGATTGTCGCTCTCCGTCAGGTCGGCCAGGCGGAAGGAGTAAGAGCCGATCTCCAACTGCTCGCCCACCCGCAGGCCTTCTTCCCGCTCTTGATTGAAGGCGGTCCCGGTGAACCCGATGAACATGAGCACGATGCCGAAGTGAACCAGATAGCCGCCGTAACGGCGCGTATTGCGGCGCGTCAGAACCACGGCGGAAGCAAGCAGGGAGGCTCCGGACTTTTGCGCGATGACGCGCGCGCCGCGGTAAAACTCCAGCACCACGGTCAGGCCCACGAAGATGCACAGGATCAGCGAGACCAGCGGGTAGAAGCCGCGCACTCCCAGCGCATAGAGCATCGCTCCGCCCCCCAGGGCCACCGCCCCCGGCGCCAGGAAGTTCCGCTTCAGGCTGCCGAGCGAGGTCTTGCGCCAGGCAAACAGCGGTCCTACTCCTGTTAGGAACAACAAGAGCAGGCCAATGGGAATATTCACCTTGTTGAAGAACGGCGCGCCCACGCTGATCTTGACCCCTTTGACGGCTTCCGTGATGACCGGAAACAAGGTGCCCCACAGCACCGCAAAGCAGGCCGCGAGCAGCAGCAGGTTATTGAACAGGAAGCTGGATTCCCGGGAGATCAGGGAATCCAGTTGCTGGTGGCTCTTGAGATAATCCAGCCGCTCCAGCAGAAGCCATCCCGCCACCAGAATGCTGGCTCCCAGAAAACCGACAAAGTAGGGACCGATGGCCGACTGCGCAAACGCGTGGACCGAGGAGACCACGCCGCTTCGCGTCAGAAACGTTCCGAAGATGCACAGGAAAAAGGTGGAGAAAATGAGGACCATGTTCCAGACCTTCATCATGCCGCGCTTCTCCTGCATCATGACGGAGTGCAGGAACGCGGTGCCGGTAAGCCACGGCATCAGAGAGGCGTTTTCCACCGGGTCCCAGCCCCAGTATCCGCCCCACCCCAGCACCGCATAGGCCCAGCGAGCTCCGAGCAGAATGCCGATGGTCAGGAACAGCCACGTAATCATGGTCCAGCGGCGGGTGGTTTCGATCCATTTCTCGCCGGCCTGCCGGGTAATCAAGGTCGCCATGGCGAAGGCAAATGGCACCGTGAAACCAACATAACCGAGGTACAACATCGGCGGATGAACGGCCATGGCCGGGTATTGCAGCAGCGGATTGAGGCCATTGCCGTCCAGCGGCCCTTGCACCACCATGCGGCCGCCCTGATTCAGAGCCAGCAACTGGAAGGGGCTGGCAACAAAGACATTCAGGATGAGAAAAAACGCCTGAACCACCGCCAGCGTGGCGACCACGCAAGGCATCATGGAACGGTGCTTTTCGCGATTGGTCCACACCGCGACGGCGGCGAAACCGGCCAGCAGCCAACTCCAGAAAAGCAGCGAGCCTTCCTGCCCCGCCCACAGGGACGTGATCTTGTAATACCAGGGCAAGGCCCGGTTGCTGTGGGCGGCGACGTACGAAATATGGAAATAGTCGTTAAAGAAGGCGTACAGCAAG
>DATMAF010000371.1:0-5958 GCA_035560315.1 Terriglobia bacterium
CAACGGAAGTGAATCAGCTCACCCGGATGATGTATCGCGCCGACAAGAACAATTTCGCGCCGCGCTTCGGCTTTGCCTGGAATCCCGGCCGGGGCCAGACAGTCGTGCGGGGCGGCTACGGGATCTCCTATGCCGCCATTCTGCCCGTCAGCTACGGCATGGCGCGGTTCAATCCGCCGCAGGTGCAGGTGTATTTGGTGCAGGCTCCGGATCTGCTCCATCCTCTGGCCGGCTCCACCGCGCGCCCGTCCTCGCAGTTCCTGCTAAGCCCCGACTTGATTCCGGCCTATTCCCACCAGTACACGCTGGCCATCGAGCGGGCGCTGCCGGGCGCGATGAGCCTGCGCGCCGCATACCTCGGCAGCCGCACCTTCCATCTGCTCACGCAGCAGGTTTACAACCGCGCCCGGCCCAGCGCCGTCCTTCCCAACACCACCGCCACGGTTCAGGCCCGGCGGCCCAATCCCAACCTCGCCGACATCAACGTCATTGAAAGCAACGCCAATGCCTACTACGACGCTCTGCAACTGACGCTCGACAAGCGGATCAGCCGCGGCCTGGCGTTCCGCGCGGTGTACACCTTTGGCAAGAACATCGACACCGGCGGGGATTTCACCAACACCGCCACCGGCGTGGAGCGGCCCCCGGAAACCGGCATCACCACGTGCGAGGAGTGTGATCGCATCAGCGATCACAAAGGAGTCAGTTTGTTCGACACTCCCCACGCCCTGGTTTTCAGCTACAGTTACCTGATTCCCTTCCGGACGGCCAGCCGATGGGCCAACACCGTGCTGTCCGGATGGCAAGTCTCCGGCACCACGATCTTCCAATCCGGCATCCCCTACCACCTGCACACGGGAAGCGACGGGCCCGGGCTGGGCAACGTCGACGGCGTCAGCCAGGACCGTCCGAACATCACCAATTCCCGGCTGCTGGGCAGCAGCTTTGACGACCCCGATACATCCGTGCAACGGCTGGGCGCCGACACCTGCCGCCTGCTCTCGCCGGGAGAAGTGCCGGCCGGCGTGGCACCCTATATCCGGTGCAGTTCCTTCGATTCCAACCTTCCGCTCGGCGGCCGCGGGAACCTGGGCTGGAACACGTTCCGCAAGGATGGCACCCACAACTGGAACGTCTCGCTGGGGAAAACCTTTTCCCTCCCGGGAGGCCGCGAGCGCACCGTGCAGTTCCGCGCCGAATTCATCAACTTCTTCAACCACGCAATCTTCGACAAACCGAACGTGCAGATGTCCAGCCCGATCTTCGGGCAAATCACCAACACCGCGAACAAGGGCCGCCAGATACAGTTCTCTTTGCGGCTGAACCTCTAGCCCCGGGCTCCCGGGCGGGCCGCTTTGATCCGCGCGGAAGGGCCGGCAGCAGACGGAAACAACCCACCGGCACGGGGTATCCCGTGCCCGGATGCGCTCGCCGGCGGGAAATCTGCGCCGGATTCCGTTCCGCTACTCCCCGGCGGAGGGACGCGGGGGGCGCGCCCGGAGCAGATCCGCATAGCGGGTGGTGTAGGCGCCCGCCGGCCGCACGTTATATTCCGCGGCAAAATCGGGATCAACGAAAATGATCCGGCCGTCGAACACCGTAACCAACGGCTGAATCTCGCTGATGTTGTCCGGCTCCACCGCCAGGTAGTCGTGGTTGAGAACCAGCAGGTCCGCGAATTTTCCTGGCTCAATCGAGCCGAGCTGGTCGCCTTTGAGGAAATAATCGGCTGCCCAGCGGGTAATCATTCGCAGGGCCGTCGGCCGGTCCACCCGTTCTTGGGGAGCCCAGACCCGTCCTTGGGAGTCCTTCCGCGTCACAGCGGCCTCGATATCTTCCCATAAATAAGAATCGCTGTCCGACTCCAGGACCACCTTGACACCGGCGTCCACCATGCTCTTCAACGGACTGGGGAAGGTGTTGGCGATCTGCTCGCCGTAGGCTCTGGCCATGTTGGCCGAACCGTTGACCGACAGCTTCACGTAGCAACTGACGGTAACGCCCAGGCGGGCCATGCGGGCAAAATCCTTGGGATCCACCATGCCGCAGTGGT
This sequence comes from Terriglobia bacterium, assembly GCA_035560315.1. Taxonomy (GTDB): domain Bacteria; phylum Acidobacteriota; class Terriglobia; order 2-12-FULL-54-10; family 2-12-FULL-54-10; genus DATMAF01. The sequence goes on from DATMAF010000371.1 coordinate 2,054, forward strand.
CGAAGGCCCAGTTCTTGGTGGCGTCCCGGCCGTACTGCTGCTGGATGCGCTCCATAAAATTCAGCATGTTGGCATTGGCGCGGTCCCCGGCAACGTGGGTGTTCGCAAAGCGCACCCCGTCGCGGCCGCTGGCCATGATCCAATCCCCGAAATAGTTCTTTTGGATGGCCGCCGCCCGCCGGACCGCCCCGCGGTATTCCATGTCCGTATGACACTGGCCGGCGGGAAACCAGCTATCAATGGGGGTATACGTTCCGGTGCGCTGCTGGTTCGTGCACTGGCGGCTGCTGGCCCCGTCGATGGCCGTGGGGCCGACGCCCGTCAGCCAGATTTTTTCCGTGCCCTTGCCAATCTGCGCGGCGTACTGCTTCAGTTGATTGCCCGACACATCGGTATTTCCAAAGGCTTCGATGTTGCCGTATCCGATGCGATACGTCAGCCGGCCCTGGGACTCCAGCATCTGATAGGCCCGCAGCGAGTCCTGCGGCAGGCGGGTGGCGACCGAGGTCAAGCCCATGGCGGCCGCTTCTTCCATGTCCTTCTGATACAGCCGGGCCAGGACCTCCGGTTTGCGATTGTAGGTGAACGGCAGCACGATGCGGCTGGCGGGTGGCTCCAGGTGGCCGTCCGGCCGTCCGGCGGAATCCACCCAGAAGCGGCCATTTTGCCGCACGAAGTCGCCGTGACGGCTCATCAGCCAATTCATTGCCGTTTCGTTCAGCAAAAAGCCGTTAAAGTCGGGGATTCCCAGCGACATCAACACCGGGTTGTTGGGCGTCACCTTTTGCAGGTCCCACTGGTTCATTTCATCGTAGAGGATCTTCGCCAGCTCAATGGGAGAAGCGTTGTTGTTCATGAAGGAGACCTGGTTGGTCAGGTAGACCCAGCGTCCCGGCTCGAAGTTGTATCGCGCCATCAGCCCCCGCACTTGGGCGTAGACATCCTCCTTGGTCTTCACGGCGCGCCAGTCGACGGGATAGCGTTCCAGTTCCTGCGGCGTCATCATTCCCCGATACGCCCCCTCGACATAGGAGTACATGTGGCGGTGGGTGTCCATCAGGCCCGGCGTCACGGTGCGCCCTTTGAGGTCGATCGTTTGGGTATTGGGGCCGGCGGTGGCCAGCACCTGCTGGTTCGAGCCGACCGCGGAGATGCGCTGGCCGGTTATGGCCACCGCCTGCGCGATGGAGAAATTGTTGTCCACGGTCAGAATTTTTCCATTGTGGAGAATCAGGCTGGGAGCCTGTTGCGCCGCCAGCCGGGAGACCGGCAGCAGAACTCCCATTGCCGCAAGGGATACGAAGATGTAGCATCCACGCCGACGCATCGTATGGACCTCCTGCCCGGAGCCGCAAACCGCCCCGCGCGAAAGATTCGATCCGGTGCCGTCCGCCGCCGGAGAGCCTGCCAGGGCTTGCCGGCGAACGGAAAACCGGCCCCACGATACCACTGGGCTGCGCCGTTGGCAATGCAGGAGTCCGCGCCGGCGGCGCCGTCGCCGCCGGGCGCTCCAAGGCGCTGCTCCGGGCGATGGCCTGTCTGCGCCCGGAGCGGCGGTTTCTGGAAAGCTAGCTGCGGAGGTATTTGTTGAAGTGATCGAGCGTGCGCTGCCAGGCAAGCTTCGCCGCGGCCTCATCGTAGCGCGGCGTGGTGTCATTGTGGAAGCCGTGATTGGCGCCCTCGTACATGTGCATGGTGTATGTGACGCCATTGGCTTTGAGCGCCGCCTCGTAGGCGGGCCAGCCGGCGTTGATGCGCTCATCCAAGCCCGCATAGTGGATCAGCAAGGCCGCCTTGATCTTGGAGACCTCCGCGGCGGGAGGCTGTCCGCCATAGAACGGCACCGCCGCCGCCAACTCGGCGCCCAGACGCACCGCCAGGGTGTTGGCGATGCCGCCGCCAAAACAGAAGCCCACCACGCCCACTTTGCCGGTGCAGTCCGGACGCGCCTTCAGCCACCGGATCGCCGCCTCAAAGTCGTTGGTCATCTTGGCGCGATCCACTTTCTGGAACGCGGCCGCTCCCTGTTCGTCATTGCCGGGGAAGCCGCCGACGCTGGTGAGGCCGTCGGGGGCAAACGCCATGAAGTTGGCGATCCCCAGCCGCCGCGCCACATCCTCGATGTAGGGATTGAGCCCGCGGTTCTCGTGCACCACCAGGATCCCCGGGAGCTTGCTGCTGCCGGCGCTGGCGGGCCGTACAAAGTAGCCCCGGATTTCGCCGTTGCCCTGGGGCGAAGGCACCGTAACGCGCTCGGTTTTCAGGCGCGGATCGTTGACGGGTACCTGCTGCGCCCAGGCGTAGTTGGGGCGCAGGCTCTCCCACAGCGCCGTGGCCGTAACGCCTCCCACAGCGAATTTTTTGGCGCCTTCCAGAAACGCCCGCCGGTCGATGTCGCCGTGAATATACAGGTCAAACAGATTCAGCAGTTCCTGGGGGTAATCGGATGCCTTGTTTCTGCCCATCGTCTCTCTCCTTCAAAGCGATTTCAGATCGTTTCCCCGCAACGTATGGTAGAGGATACCACCACTGCCTCCCGGGCGAAACAGGTTCCCGGGGCCTCTTACAAGAACCGCCGGGCGGCCGGAGGCAGCGGTTCCTTCTTTTGTCCCAGGGAACTGCCGCAGCCAGCGCAGAGATACTCGTAGAGCTCGTGGTCCAGCATCACCAGGAGCAGCCGCTTGCGCACCGGCATGGCCTGCTGGCAGCGGCGGCAGTACAGCGTGATTGCTTCGAGTTGGTCAAACTGGTTGGTGGTCGGTTCCATAGGCTCCCGCCGCGCCGGTCTGTTCTATAGTTTATAGCCAAACTTCCGCAACAGCTGTTTGCGGGCGGCGACATCCTCCGGCCCTTCGGCCCCTTGGGGCGACATTCCGTCGATCACTCCGAGCACCGCGCGGCCTTGGGCTCCCTGGGCCACGATTACTTCCAAGGGGTTGGCCGTAGCGCAGAACACCGAACAGACCTCCGGCACTTCGCGGATGCGGTGCAGCAAGTTGATCGGGAAGGCGTTGCGCACCAGCACCACGAACAGATGTCCGGCGCCGGCCGCCAGGGCGTTGCGGATGGCGGCCTGCCGCAATTCCTCGTCATTGCCCTCCGAACGCGTCAGGCACGGCCCCGACGCTTCGTTGAAGGCCAAACCGAACTTCGCTCCCGGCGCCGTCCCGACAATCGCTTCATAAAGGTCCTCGACCGTTTTAATGAAATGGCTCTGCCCCAGAATAATGTTGGCTCCTTCCGGGATTTCCATTCGCACCGCGCTCAGTTCCATGGTGGGTAGCTCCTTGTCGGAGGATTGCAGGAAAAACATTGTAGCGCAGAGCTTGTCCCGGCCGGCGGAGTCCTTCCCGATGCCGGGAAGCCCCCGATTGTGGCCGGGGCACAGCAGAGCTATGCTGGTGCTTCGGGGAACGGGGGGCCGGAAGAAAACCTTCCTATGAACAATCACGCCGCCATTGTCCCCTCCGGAGGCGCATCCCGCCGGGCGCGTTTCGCCATGGGGCTCTCGCTGGCCGCCGGATTGCTGATGCTGGCGGGCAAGTGGGCGGCCTTCCTGCTCACCGGCTCGGTGGCGATTTTCTCCGACGCCGCCGAATCGGTGGTCCACCTGGCGGCGGTGGGCTTCGCCGCCTACAGCCTGTGGCTGAGCGGCCGCCCTGCCGACCAGCGGTTTCCGTACGGATACGAAAAGATTTCGTTCGTTTCGGCCGGTTTCGAAGGCGCGCTGATTATTCTGGCGGCCGGTGTCATCATCTATCAGGCCGTCCACCGCTGGATGCAGGGTCTGGTCTTGGAACAATTGGGGCTGGGCACAACGATGATTGCGGCGGCTTCCGCGCTCAACGCCGCGCTGGGTTTTTTTCTGGTCTCCCAAGGCCGAAAGAACCAATCCATCATCCTGG
>DATMAF010000372.1:0-5395 GCA_035560315.1 Terriglobia bacterium
GGTATCAAGGCCCGCCGGCCCGCCCGTGCCCCAGCCCATGGAAAGGCCTCCCAGCCGGCTGCTCAACTCGGTGTCCTTCAGGATGAACTGGATCTCCCCACCGGTGGAGTGTCCCACGATCACGACGGGCCCGCTCGTCGCCGTCTCGATCAGCTTCTTGACGCCGTCGGTGACCACCCGGAAGGTGTAAACCGCGTTGCGGATTTTGACCTCCTCGGGCGGAACATCGCGGTCCAGCAGGTAGCCCGGCACCCGCCGCTCATAGGCCATTTCGGTCCAGCCGCCGTGGCGATAGTTGCCGGGGATACTCACCAGCAGAACGGGCACCTTCTGCGCCAGATACTGGCCCAAGCCGGGACGGTTCAGCGGGTCAAGAAAAAATTCGTACCAGTTGGCGGCCCCGCCGTTGATGATGACCATGGTCGGAAGGCCGGGCAGGGGATGGTTCGGGATCAGGTGCAGGCCGGGGATGTCCCAATCCAAGCCATACACCTTGTAACGGACTTCGTGCCACTGCGCGCGGTAGCCGAGCTTCTCCGGCGGGATGGTTTCCAGCTTGCGGGGATCGAACGCGCCGCCGGGGGCGGCATCCGCGAGCGCCTTGACGGAGGAGCCCCCATCCGGCAGTTCCCAACCCAGCCTCTCAAACAGATCCGGCGGCACCAGATGATACGGTTTGTTTTCCTGGAGCAGGGAGACCACGGCATCCTCGGCAGCCCCGGCCGCGGCAAGCCGCGGCTGCGGAACCAGAAGACCGCCCAGCGCCAAAGCAATGCTCAGCAGTCCCGCGCGGAACGTGCAAATCATGGGCTCACCTCCGGTGCGATGAGGCCAATTGTAGAGCATTGTCCACGCGTCCACAAGCCAACACCGGCCGCTGCGGCCCTGCCTGGCGAAGGCTCTCCCGCCCTTTGCCTTGACACTGCTACCGGGCGAGGGTAGGCTGTGCTTGGCCTGCAACGCTCTGGAAGTTCCGCCCGCCGGCCGGTCTGCAGGAGGTGCCCATGGCGAATTTCTGCACGCAGTGCGGCGCTGGCTTGGATTCCGGCGCGCGATTCTGCACTCGCTGCGGAGCGGCGGTGGCCGACTCCGTAGCGGCAGCCTCGACCCTTTCGCCGGCCCCGCCCGCCGTCGCCTCGTCCCCGGCGGCCACCAGGGCGGTTCCGGGGAGTTCCTCGAGCAGCAGCGCGCTCAAAATCGTCCTGATTGTGCTCGGCGTGTTCGTGGGGCTTGGGTTGCTTGCGGGCGCCGCCGTGATCTTTGGGCTGTGGGGTCTTTCCCGCGCCGTCAAGGTCGAGCCCGGCGGAGAAAAAGTGTCGATCTCCACCCCGATGGGAACCATGACTGCCGGAAAAGCCGTGATGACTGAGGCGGAGCTGGGCTTGCCCATCTACCCCGGCGCAACCGCCGAAGAAGGCAGCCTGCGTTTGGGGACGGCGCAAGGTTCCATGGGGGCATACGCCTTTCGGACACCGGACGCTCCGGAGCAGGTGCTGGAGTTCTACCGCAGCCGGTTGGCCAGCCGCGTTGACATCGTGACGACCGGCCAGGGGGGAATCATCACCGCCGCTCCCAGCGAGAAGGAAGGTTTTATGATCTCCGTCGCGCGGGATGAGGACCGCGGCGATACGATCATCAGCATTGTCCGCGGCCTCGCCGCTCAGTAGCCGCGCCTTGCGGCGCCCTTCCTTGCTTGTCACTACTAAGTCACCAAAGTTCCATTGACACTCCCGCGCCGGCTTCTTAGCCTGGACTCTCGCCCCAAGAGGCCTTTCGCGGAGGGATCATGGACGCCAAGAGCAGCAGACCCCGGCAGCGGCGGAGCGGCCGTCTGCGACGGCAGTTGCCCCTGCAAGTGTCCGGCATCGACGCCCTGGGAGCGGACTTCACCGCCCCGGCTCGCACCCTGATGCTGAGCCGTTTCGGAGCCGAGATTCTTGTGAACACGGAGCTGATCCCGGACCAGGAAATCAGCGTCGGCCTGCTGGGCCGCTGCCGCGACTGGGATGCCCGCGTGGTGGGACTCTACGCCCGCCGGCCGGACGGATTTGCCTACGGCATTGAGTTCCTCTATGAAGCCGGCAATTTCTGGGGAATCCAGTTCCCTCCCCCGCCCGTCCTGCCCGCCTCGGCCGAAAGCGCTCAGAGCGCTTCGGAAGCGGCTCCGGCCAAGCCAGCCCCTGTTTCCGGACCCGCTCTGCGCCTCCCGGCAGAACCCTTCCCGGCTGTTTCCGCCAAGAACTACGCCATTCGGCTGAAATGTCCCTTGGTGGAAGCGCACGGGGCGCTTCCCGGCCGGCGCGCGGACGACGATCAATGGGTGGTGCTGCACCAGCGCCAGGAAACGTTGCAACAGGTGCTGGAAACGGCCTGGGACTTTACTTGTCCTGTTCACGGGGCGCAGCGAGAATATCCCCTGGAAGCGCGGGAGGCCGATGCCGCCCTGGAGTTCCAGTTGGTTCGGAACGGCCTGGGCGGCCGCGCCGGGCTGCTGGGCATCCAGTTGCCAGAGACGGGAAAAACAACCGTCAAGAGCCGCAGGGAACGGCGGACCCCAGAAGCTGTGCGCGTCTGGGTTCAGGGCGTGGACCGCAATGGCAACCGCTTCCGGCAAACCGCGGTGTCGCTGGACATCAGCCGCCATGGAGCGCGGCTGGATGGCTTGGGCCTGATCACCTATCCGGGAAGCACCATCGAGGTGCGCCGCCTCTGGCGCAAAGCCCGTTTCCGGGTGGTGTGGACCGGCAAGCGCGGCACGCCGCAGGCCAATCAGATCGGCATCCGGTGCCTGGAGCCGGGCAAGAACGTGTGGAACATTCCCGACGACAACTAGACCCTCAGCGCTGGGATCCACCCCCGGTGCGGCTTCCGGAGATGCGTTCCGGGCCGCCAGCCGAAGCAAGTCGAGGCCCCCACCGCCGCCTCCGTGTATAATGAAGTCCGTTCGAATCGGCGCCGCTGTCAGCGGAAAACTGTCTGGGAGGTGTGCCATGCAAGCGACCCGAATCCTGGTGCTGTTGTTGTTTATTGCCGGAGCGCTGTCTGCCGGCGCGGAGGTGAAAAAGGAAGAGAAAACGCACGTGCAGTTTACCGGCATGCTGGGGGCCATGGCCAGGATGTTCGGCGGCAAGGCAGCCAAAGAGGGAACCAGAGAAGTCGTTGCGGTGAAGGGCGACCGCAAAAGCACCATGCGCGACGACGGCGGGCAGATCATTGACCTGGCCGAAGAGAAAATCTACGATCTGGATCGCAAGGGCAAGTCATACAAAGTGACCACCTTCGAGGAGCTGCGCCGTCAATTCGCGCAGCAGCAGGAGAAAGCCCGCCAGGAAATGGCCAAAATGAAAGACGCCCCCGCCCCCCGCCAGGGGTCTGCGGAAATTCAGATGGAGTTTACCTTCGACGTCAAGGAGACCGGCCAGAAGAAACAAATCAATGGTTACGACACCAAGGAAGTGGTCCTGACCATCAGCGCGCATGAGAAGGGCAAGAAACTGGAGGACTCCGGGGGCATGGTAACGACCATGAATCTCTGGCTCACGCCGCAGATCCCGGCCCTGAAGGAGATCTCCGATTTTGACCTGCGCTATTTCAAGAAGTTGGCGCTGCCGTTTGATCCGGCAATGGCGCAGCAGATGGCCGCCATGATGGCGGCCAATCCCTACCTGGTGCAGTCAATGGGCAAGGTCAAAGAGGAAGCCGCCAAACTTGAGGGCATTGCGGTCCTCACCACCACCACCTTCCAGACAGTCGCCAGCAAGCAAGCCATGGCCCAGATGGAGCAGCAGAAACAAGCGGATTCCAGCACCGATGTCCCGGTCGGCGGGGATAAAAAATCCATCTTTGGTGGGATCATGGGCGGCATCGCCAAGCGCGCCATCCAGAAAAAGGCCGAAGAGTCCCAAACCTCCTCCGCAGGCCCTGGCCGCAGCACCATCATGACCGCTTCAACAGAGCTGATCAGCGTCTCTTCATCTGTGTCAGATGCGGATGTTTCCATACCCGCTGGATTTAAGGAAAAGAAGTAATTAAGTGAATATAATTCAACAAATTATAAAACAAAAACAATCCTGTTAAAAACCGCGATGATGGCTCAGCGCTGGGCTGCACCACCGAAAAGTTACTTAATACAGATGCACAGCCTTGCAGGAAAGCTCAGAAGATTTCTTCAGTTGTACTTTACGAAGAAACATTTCGGCGGATTTGGAAGCGTATCCTCCGCAACGACGCCAAGAAACAGGCTCGCGACTTCTCTGCGCCTCAGACAGGAAGCCAAGGATCCGGCCGCCTGAGGCGGCGCGCATCATCCCGCCCTTGTGCATTCGTGCGCACTGCTGGATTCCCACCGGAGCGACAAGAGTCATGCCGGTAAGCTTGGGCGGCTGCCTTAGCGTTGCCGGAAGCGGAGCAAGACAAGGCCCGGACTCGTCTCTTGCGGCGCTCCCGCTGTTGTGGCCTGAGCCGGCCCCCTCCCCAAAAAGCATCGCAACGATTCTGCCATCGCCGAACGGAAACCAGCGATAAACTGGAGTGCGCTTATGGACCTGGCAGCCGAAAGAATCGTTGGCCTGCTGATCGCCGCCCTGGGGGGCTTGGCCGTCGGTCTGGAGCGGCAGCGCTCGGGCCACGCCACCGGGGAACGGGCTCGTTTTGCCGGGGTGCGCACGTTTACTCTGCTGGGGGGACTGGCCGGTCTGGCGGGCTGGCTGAGCGCCGAGGGCAATGCCCTGCCCGCCGCGTTGCTGATGGGCGGAGCCGTGGCTCTGGTGATTGCGGCTTATATCGCCGTTTCCCGGCGCGAATTGGATGCCACCACGGAAGTGGCCGCGCTGGTGGTGCTGGCCACCGGGCTGCTGGCTTCCTTGGGCCATTGGGAGTTGTCCGCCGCGGTGGTGTCCGTCACGGTTCTGCTGCTGGCGGAGAAGAGCCGCATGCACGAACTGGCGCAGCGTTTGGATGACGCCAGCATGCGGGCCGGAGCGCGTTTTGCGGTGATGGCGGTGGTGATCCTGCCGCTGCTGCCGGAAGGCCCCTACGGACCTTGGGGCGGTCTGCGCCCGAGGGCGCTCTGGATGTTTGTGCTGCTCTTCTCGGGGCTGAGTTTTCTGGGCAGCATTGCCCGGCGGATGGTGGGCGCCGGCGCCGGCTACGCAGCCACGGGCTGGATCGGGGGGTTGGTCTCTTCGACCAGCGTCACGTTTTTGTTTTCGCGGCTGAGCAAGTCGCACCGCGGACTGGGAAACGCCCTGGCGGTCGGAGTGGTGGGAGCATCGACCGTGCTGCTGGCGCGGGTAACGCTGGCGCTGGCGCTGCTGAATCCTTCCCTGGCGCGGAACGCCATCGCTTACTTTGCGCTTCCGTTTCTGCTGGGAAGCATCGTCACGCTGGCGGGATA
>DATMAF010000373.1:0-5257 GCA_035560315.1 Terriglobia bacterium
CGAGCAGTGCCACCGCGTCTACCCGGTGAAGGACGACATTCCGGTCATGCTGGTGGATGAAGCGACCATTGAGAACGGCTAGCAGTGCGCTTCCGGGAAAACCATGACCGCCGCAACTGATTCCTCCGTAGCGATCGCGAAGGACCCCGGCTTGTCCATGCTCCGGCCGGGGGCGAAGGTTCTGCTCCTCCGCCTGCGCTCGCTTGGCGATACGGTGCTGATGACCCCGGCGCTGCGCTTGCTGCACCAGTGGCGCCCGGACCTGGAAATTTCGGTTCTGGTCGAGCGTCCCTGGGACCAGTTGCTGGAAGGGAATCCCTCTGTCCAGCGCGTTCTGACGGCCGGGCCCAAGCTGGCCACTGCCTGGCGGGTGCGACGCGCCCGATTCGACGCGGTCGTCAACCTGCATGGCGGCCCCACCAGCGCCTGGATCACCCGGCTGAGCGGGGCGCGCCTGCGCGCCGGATTCGCTCACTTTCGCTCCGCCTCCGCCTACACCCACCGGGCCCCCGCCGCGCAGCAGATCCTGGGCCTGCGCCGGACCGTTCACACCGCCGAGCACATGGCTTCCTGTTTGTTCTGGCTGGGCCTTCCGCCGACGGAAATTCCCCCGGCGGAGGTTTTTCCACAGCCCGCCGCCATGGAGCGCGTGGCGCGGAAGCTGCGTTCCTTCGGCATTGCCGCTGGCGACGGCTACGCTGTGATCCATCCCACGGCCGTCTACGACACGAAACGATGGAAGGCCGCCGGCTTTGCTGAAATCCGCGAATATCTGGAAGAGCGCTACGGTCTCCGGACGGTGTTCATCTGCGGCGAGACGGAAGTCCGCGCGCTGGATGCCGTCGAACGCCATGCGTCGCGGCCATTGCTGCGCGCGGTGGGATGGTCCATACGCGAGTTGGTGGCCCTGCTGGCCGGAGCACGCATCCTGGTCGGCAACGACTCCGGTCCGGCGCACATCGCCGCCGCGGCCCGCATCCCGGTGGTGGTGCTGTTTGGTTCCTCCCACTCCGCCGTATGGGGCCCCTGGAAGGCTGTCGATTCCGCCGTGGTGCAGAATGCCTTCGACTGCAACCCTTGTCCTGGCGACCGCTGCTACGAGTTCGCCGAGCCTCGCTGCATCCTTTCAATCACCGCCGAACAGGTCAAACTCTGCCTCGATGGGATTCTGGCGCCGAAGCGCTCGTATCGCAGTTAACCAGCAGAATAGAAAGCACTTAATAGATTTTTTGTGGGAAGTTTGGTTACCGCCGCCGGGGGAGTGCCGGCTCCTGCGTCAGCAATCTTCCGGCAGCGAGTGGGCAGGCCACGGAGCGGGTTTGATCCCAACGAGCCGCTTTTCTGAATGTGCTAGACTAGAAAAAGCCGGTAGCCGATGAATTCTTGCTGATCCAGCAAGGAGGGTGAAGATGCCTCGATTCATCCCAAGGGACGTGCCCCATCCGACCAGCCGCAATGTTCCCGGACGCAGCCGCCGTGTCCGTCTGCTGCTGGCTCTGGCAATGGTTCTGGCGATGGAGCCGGGATGGCTGCCACCGGCGGCTGCCGCCGCGGGCGACCGGGAGTACAAAGCCGGCCTGGAAGCACAGGCCCGGCAGGACTATGACGAAGCCTACCGGCAGTTTCAAGCCGCGGTGCAGGCCAATCCGCGGAACCCGCAGTTTCTGATGGCCTTCGAGCGAGCCCGGTTCCAGGCCGCCGCCCTGCATGTCGATCGCGGCAACAAGCTGCAAAACCAGGGCAATCTGGAGGAGGCGGCAATCGAATATGAGATCGCGGCGGCCATTGACCCCAGCAGCCCCATCGCCCGCCAGGCCTTGCAGTCGGTTCGCGCCAAGATCGAGCAGGCGCGGCAAGGAATCCCGGAGGATCGGGGCACTCCGTCGCTGGAGCATGCCCTGGGCCCCCCCGTCTTACAGCCGCTTTCCCGTGCGCCCATCAACCTGCGCATCAGCAATGAAAGCAGGATCGTGACGGAAACCATCGCCAAGATGGCGGGGATCAATGTGCTGTTTGACCCCGACTATACGGGACGGAGAATCTCCGTGGAGTTCAACAATGTCACGCTGGAAGAGGCGCTGGATCACATCGCTCTGCTGACCCGCACCTTCTGGAAGCCGGTGACCCAAAACACCATCCTGGTGATCCCCGATACCGCGGTCAAGCGCCGGGAGCAGGAACAGCAAATCATCAAGACATTCTACCTGTCGAATACCATCACCCCGCAGGAGCTGACCGAGGTCGTCACTGCGATCCGCACGCTGCTGGAGACCCGGCGCATCCAGCAGATCAACTCCATGAACGCCATTATTATTCGCGACACGCCGGACAAAGTGGCGCTGGCCGAGAAAATCATCCGCGATGTGGACAAGGCCAAACCCGAGGTGGTGGTGGACGTGGCGGTGCTGGAGGTGCGGCGCGACAAAGCGCGGCAACTGGGGATCGGCGTCGGTCTGCCGGGACTGCAAATCCCTGCCGTCTTCACGCCCAAGGGAACTGCCCCGGCGGCGGGCGCCACGCCCAGCCTCCCCATCAGCGAGCTGGACAGGCTGGGAGAAAACGATTGGTCCATCACCTTGCCCGGCGCGCAACTGAACGCCTTGCTGACCGATTCCCACACCCGGATTTTGCAGCGTCCGGAAGTGCGCGCCTCCGATGGGATGCGCGCCTCGCTGCGCATCGGCGACAAAGTCCCCATTGCCACCGGCGCCTACCAGCCCGGCGTTGCGGGCCAGGCGGTCAGCGCCCTGGTCCAGACGCAGTTCCAGTACCAGGATGTCGGGGTCAACGTGGACATCACGCCGAAGGTTCATCAGAACCAGGAAATCACTTTGAAGGTGCGGGTGGAGGTTTCCGCCGTCACCCAGACGGCCGAGCCCGTCCCCGGCGTGCGGCAGCCGGTGATCGGCCAGCGCGTCATCGAGCACGACATTCGCCTGCGCGAAGGGGAGATGAACATTCTGGGCGGCATCTTCCAGTCCAGCAGCAACAATCAGGTCGGCGGCATTCCCGGCCTCTCTCAAATTCCTCTTCTGAAGTACCTGTTCTCCAATGTCAGCGATTCGATCGCCGAAGATGAGGTGCTGATTGTTCTGCGGCCGCGGACCGTGCGGCTGCCGGACATCACGCCGCAGAACCTGCGCGCCATCGACGTGGGGACGGAGGGGGATGTGCGCGTCCGGGAAGCGCCGCCAGAGCCGGACTCCCCGCCGGCGGAAACGCCCGCGGCTCCGCCCGCCAATCCGCCGGCCGCGCCCGCAGCCGCGCCGGGGGACGCCGAGCCTTCTGCTCCGCGGGCTTCCCGCCCGGCGGGGCGCCGCGAGGCGGCTGCATCCCACAGCCGGCCTGCGCGACCGCTCCTGGTTGCAGGCGCATGACGGCTGCGCCGGCCGGGATTCGGTGGAGAGCCGTATGCAGAAGTGTTCCGATCGAGCCATCCGCCGCCTTGCCGCAAGGGCCGGAGCAGCGCGCCAGCGCGGGCTGACGCTGGCCGAGCTCATCATCGCGGCCGCCATTCTGCTGATCCTCTCTTCGGCGGCGCTGCCTCTGGCGCGCGTGCAGATTCGCCGCGAGCAGGAGCGCGAGCTGCGGCTGGCGTTGCGCGAGCTCCGCGCCGCGATCGACCGCTACAAGGAGGCTTCGGACCTGGGGCGGATTGCCGTGGAGCTGGGCACCGAAGGGTATCCCAAGGACCTGGAAACCCTGGTGGAGGGCGTGCCGCTGCTGAACTCCCCCGACGGAAAAAAGCTGCGCGTCCTGCGCCGCATCCCCCGCGATCCGATGACCAACTCCACGGACTGGGGGCTGCGCTCCTACCAGGATGAGCCGGACTCGACTTCCTGGGGCGGCGAGAATGTGTTCGATGTGTACAGCAAGAGCACCCAAAGGGCGCTCGACGGCAGCTTATATTCCGATTGGTAGGATGCCATGAGGTTCCGCAGAACATTCCGGCGTACGGACGGCCCGGCGGTACACAGCCGCGGGTTCACCCTGATCGAGCTGATGATCGTGATGGTGATTATCACGATTCTGGTCTCGCTGGCGGTCCCCCGCTACCGGACCTCCCTCATCAGCTCGAAAGAAGCGGTTCTCCGGGACGACCTGTTCACGCTGCGCTCCTTGATCGACCAGTACACACTGGACAAGCAGGAAGCCCCGCAGTCGCTGCAAGACCTGGTGGATGCGGGCTACTTGCGGGAGATTCCCGTGGACCCCTTCACCAACTCCAGCGAGACCTGGGTGGAAGAATACGAAGACGCCACGCTGATGCTTCCCACCCAGACCGCGCCCGGCATCGTGAACGTTCGCAGCGGCTCCAATCTCACCAGCCTGTCCGGAGAGCCGTACAGTTCCTGGTAGGGAAGCACCCGCAAGGCAAGTGCCGGGGTCCCGGAGAAAGCCGCAGAGGGCCGGGCTGCCTGAGCCCGTGTCCAGCGCCGGAGGCGTAGGGGTACTGCTCAGGGCTGTTGCCGGGATTCCAGAGAGCGGCTGCGCTGCCGGCGGTCCGGAGCGGCCGGCGCGGCGCCGCCCTCTTTCGGATAACGGTTTCGCAGCAGGGTGCGGTAGAACTCTCCCAGTTCCGCCAGCATGCGCAGCGCGGAAGCGGAATTGCGTTTCGTGATCCGCTCGATTTGCAGCCCCACGGCGGGCGCGCCGGGCGGCAGGCTGCGGAACACTTCCTCCAGAATGCGGCGGGCCAGCGCAAAGGAGATTTCCACCGCCGCCTCGGGGCCGGAGGCCTGCTGAATCTCGCGCACGAATTTGGGCGGCAACTCCACCCCCAGCCATTCCAGGAACTGCAAGTCGCGGGGATGGCTGACCGGCGTAAAGCTCAGCAGCACGCGGACGTTCAGCCCTTCGAGCTGTTGCAGCAGGGCCACCACATCCTTGGCGTCCAGCAACACTTGGGTGGTAAAAAAACGGATGCCGTGCCGCGCTTTGTCGCGGACGCGCGCCGCTTCCTTGGGCCGGTGCGGGATGGTGATGCCGCCCAGCAGGTAGGGCAAACCTTCCTCGGCCACAATCGAAGCGGTCTCCACGACGCCCGGCCCGCAATACGTTACCTGCTGCGACTCCCCGCCCACCAGGATCAGGTCGCGGATCCCGTAGCGGTGGTACGTTTCGCAGAGCCAGTTCCGCTGCTCGGCAAAGGAGGCATGCACCGTCACGCGGTTCACCACCGTTTCCGCTCCGGTGGCGCGGGCAATCGCGGCGGCGAAGAGGCGCGGCTCCACGCGTTCCGGCAGGCGGGTCTGCC
>DATMAF010000374.1:0-3741 GCA_035560315.1 Terriglobia bacterium
GACAGGCTTGCAGCCGTGTGACATGCAGCCGCACGGTGCCGCCGCGGATCGCCTCCCAGAAGCCGATGTGGGCCTGGTATTCCAGATCGCTGCCCGGCTCCGGGGCCGCTTCGCTGCTCTCCTGGGCGTGAAAGAACTGCGAGAACAGATCGCGGAAGCTGGTGGGGCCGGCTCCAAAATCCGGCCCCCCCCAGGCGGTGAAATCGAATCCGGAAAAGTCCACCGGACGCCCCCCGCCCGGCGTGGGACCCGCCGTGCCGCCGGTTTCGCGATAGTATCCCAGACGGTCATAGACGCGGCGCTTCTTGGGATCGCTCAGCACCTCGTAGGCTTCCGCGATTCTCTTGAAACGCTCCTCGGCCCGCTTGTCGCCCGGATTCACGTCCGGATGATACTTGCGGGCCAGCCGCCGGTAAACTTTGCGAATCTCCTCCTGCGTGGCCTTGCGGTCAACGCCCAGCTCTTGATAGTAGTCTTGCTGACCGTTCATGGGGGCTCCTCACCCGCCGCCGCTGCCGCGCTCCCGGAACCGGATGGGCGCTAGGACTTGTCCTTGTTCTCGTCGACATCGACATATTCGGCGTCAATGACCTCGCCGGCGCCGCCTTTGGCGCCGGAACCGGTTCCCCGGGTGCTGCCGTCTTCGCCGGGCCCCGCGCCCGTGGTCTGCCGCGTGGCCTGCTGGTACATCGCTTCCGTCAGACGGTGCGCGGCCTTGGTCAGCCGGTTCACGGCGGCGTCGATTTCCGCAGCGCTCTTGCCGGTGTCGATCGCCTGCTTGGTTTCCGCCAGCGCCGCCTCGATCTCCTGGGCGTCGGCGGCGGAGATTTTTTCGCGGTTTTCCTGCAACAGCTTCTCGGTGCTGTAGACCATGCTGTCGGCGCGGTTGCGTGCTTCGGCTTCCTCGCGGCGGAGGCGGTCTTCTTCGGCGTGCGACTCGGCGTCCTTCTGCATGCGCTCCACCTCTTCCTTGCTGAGGCCGCTCGATGCCGTAATGGTGATGTCCTGGGTTTTTCCGGTGCCCAGGTCCTTGGCCGTTACGTGCAGGATTCCGTTGGCGTCGATGTCAAAGGTGACTTCAATCTGCGGAACCCCGCGCGGCGCCGGAGGAATGCCCACCAGCTGGAATTTGCCCAGCGTGCGATTGTCGCGGGCCATGGCGCGCTCGCCCTGCAGCACATGGATCTCCACCGAGGTTTGGTTGTCGGCCGCCGTCGAGAAAATTTCCGTCTTGCGCGTGGGCACCGTGGTGTTGCGCGGGATCAGCGGCGTGGAAACTCCGCCCAGGGTCTCAATGCCCAGCGTCAGCGGGGTTACGTCGAGCAGGAGCAGGTCCTTGACTTCGCCGCCCAGCACGCCCGCCTGGATGGCCGCTCCGATCGCCACGACTTCGTCCGGATTCACGCCCCGGTGCGGCTCCTTGCCGAACAGATCCTTCACAATCTGCTGCACCCGAGGGATGCGGGTGGACCCGCCCACCAGCACCACCTCGTCGATCTGCGCCGGTTGCAGGCCGGCATCCTTCAGCGCCTGCTTGCAAGGCCCCACCGTGCGCTGCAACAGGTCTTCCACCAGTTGCTCAAACTTGGCGCGGGTGAGCCGCATGCTGAGATGCTTCGGGCCGCTGGCGTCGGCCGTGATGAAGGGCAAGTTGATGTCCGTCTCCAGCACGGTCGAAAGCTCCATCTTGGCCTTCTCGGCGGCCTCTTTCAGCCGCTGCATCGCCATGCGATCCTTCGACAGGTCGATTCCCTGGTCCTTCTTGAATTCTTCGATAATCCACTGGATCACCAACTGGTCAATGTCGTCCCCGCCCAGGTGCGTGTCGCCATTGGTGGATTTGACCTCCACCACGCCTTCGCCCACCTCCAGAATCGAAATGTCAAACGTGCCGCCGCCGAAATCGTAGACCGCGATGGTTTCATCCTTCTTCTTGTCCAGACCGTAGGCTAGCGCCGCCGCCGTCGGCTCATTGACGATGCGCAGCACCTCCAGGCCGGCAATTTTCCCGGCGTCTTTGGTGGCCTGCCGCTGGCTGTCGTTGAAGTAGGCCGGGACGGTGATGACCGCTTGGGTGACCTTCTCCCCCAGATAATCTTCAGCCGACTGCTTCATCTTTTGCAGGATCATGGCGGAGATCTCCGGCGGAGCAAACTGCTTCTTGCCCCCATCGATCAGCACCCGCACATCGCCGTTCGGCGCCTGCGCGATCTTGTAGGGCACAATTTTCATCTCTTCGGTGACTTCTGTGTAGCGCCGCCCCATGAAGCGCTTGATGGAATAAATGGTGTTCTCGGGGTTGGTGATGGCCTGGCGCTTGGCCACCTGCCCGACGAGTCGCTCCCCGTTCTTGGTAAATGCCACCACCGAAGGCGTCAGCCGGCTACCCTCCGGATTGGTGATGACTTTTGGTTCCCCTCCTTCCATCACGGCAACCACTGAATTGGTGGTTCCCAAATCGATCCCGATGATCTTTCCCATCGTTTCTCCCCTCCTGGATCACCATGAACGATCTGGCGATCTCGCTGTGGTGCCACATCCGGGTGCTTCCCTGCGGGCGCCAATAGATTTAGCCAAAATTTAATATAAATGTTGAGTATTCTATTGTCAAGATAAAAATTTAATATCAACCTAAAAAATAAACATAATGAAATCAATATATTAAAAAATAGCGGATCCTTCAAGTTGTCGGAAACCAAAAAAGTCTAATCCGAGAGGCGACAGTCAACCGGGCTTGGAATCGTGGCGTCTTGCCGCGGATGCGCAAACATTCCGCAAAGCCCTCCGAACTCCTTCCGGGATACGCTCCCATCGAGGCGCAGAGTTTGCTGCTACGGAACGCATCGATGCGCAACGGGAAAACGGCGGCCGGGATGGGTTCTGGACGTGTCCCTGCAAAGCAACGCAGGCACTACCGTGCAGTTTGGTCCGGGCGGTGCCGGCAAGACGATGACGCTAGATTTTCTGGCGGGTTTCCTGTAACCGGATCGCGGCCGCACCCTGCCTCTGCAACGCTCCGGTGTCAGCCCGCAGCCGGTGATTCGGAGAGATTGTGGTCTGCCGGCCACCATCCTCCACATCCTTCCGGCCCAAGCGGAGTGGCCCGAGGGAGCCTCCTCCGCGGAGGCTAGGGCTTGGGGTGAATGACCACCTTGCGGGACGGCCCGGATCCTTCGCTTTCGGTGCGGACGGTGGCGTCATCGCGCAGCGCCAGGTGGATGATGCGTCGCTCGCGGGCGTTCATGGGATTCAGGGCGAACGGGGAGCGCGTGCGGCGAACCCGTTCCGCCGCGGTCGCCGCGATCAGGCGCAACTCCTCCTCGCGCAGGCTCTTGTACCCCTGGCAGTCAAAGGAGAGCAGGCTCTGTTCCTCCGCCGCCAGGCGCAGGGACTTGGCGGCCAGATGTTCCAGTGCCGCCAGCATCTCGCCGCCCCGGGCCAGCAACAGGTCGGCGTCTGGCCCGCGAAAATCCACCAGCAGTTCCGGGCCGCCACCGGAAGCCGCGGTGATCTCGAACTGGAGCTGAAAGCGGCCGGCTCGCAGCAACTTCTCCAGAAACTGCGCCAGCCGGGGTCGAAGGGCCTCCGCGTCAAGCACGGCCATCTTGTTTCCTCTTCTTTTTGGCAGCCGCGGCTGCCCGCTTTTCCGCGACCTGCTGCTGGAGTTCCGTGCGGTTGATATACCACTGCTGTCCGATGCCCACCAGATTGCCGGTCAGCCAGTAGAGCACCAAGCCGCTG
>DATMAF010000375.1:0-3887 GCA_035560315.1 Terriglobia bacterium
GCACCCGGTGCGCAGAATTGTTCTGAGCACTATGAAAATCTGGTTTCGCTGCGGCCATAAGAAAACGACGTTTCCCATCACCCGTCCGCGCAAGGTCAAAGATGCGTTTCGCGTGGCGGATACCTACATCGTCTGCCTCGACTGCGGATACGAAATGCCTTATAGCTGGAATGAAATGCGCGTTTACAAGGAACGCCGCAAGGCCTCGCGCGCCGTTCCGCTCGGCGCGGAAGAATCGCAGCCTGCCCTGCCAATCGCCGCCCGCTAGCGGCTCTTCGACCGGGAGTGATAATAATTCCACAGTAGCTCGAGGTCCGCGGCGTCCGGTTTGGCCTGGCGGGCGTATTCTTCCCCTTCGATCCAGAGAGGATCCCCCAGGCACTCGGCCCGCCATTGGGCCGCGGCCGCCGCTTCCAAGACGATGGCGTTGACCACGGCCTCCTCCACGCTGGCGCCCACGGCGATCTGCCCGTTGCCGCGCAGCAGCAACGCCCGTCCCGCGCCCAGCAAGCGCGCCATGCGATGGCCCGCTGCCGGGGTGCCGACCGGTTCGGCGGAATCGAACACGGGAATTTCACGGCCCAGCGCCGCCGCAGCGCTCCAGAGCGGACGCACCGGCCGCCGCAACGCGCTCAACGCCAAGGCGAATGGTCCCTGGATCCGGCAAATGGCGTTCACATCCGGACGGATCCGATAGATTTCCGTGTGGGCGAATAACTCCCGCGGGGGAGAAAGCTTCGGCAGGGCGGGGGCGCTTTTGCCGCCCCTGGCCGGCACCTTATACACCGTGCCTCCCATCGATACGCGCAAAATATCCGCCGGGCCTTTCACCAAGCCCATGGGCAGCCGGGGACTGAGAAGAATGGATTTGCGGTCGGAGGCTCGCGCGCTGACGTGGCCAAAATGCTCTCCCAGCCCTTCGCGGTCCAGGATGCGGCAAGCCTCCGCCAGCTTCTTGCGCAACTCCCAATCACTGCCGGCCATTGGTGCAGCTCTCCTGTGCGTGGTAAAGCAAACCGCGCTTACTTTACCCTGCCCGCGAAGAATTTGCCACCCTTTCCGGGCCAATCGAATCTATAATAAAAAAAGTGCAGTCGGGCGGCCCGCGAGGAGGCGGAAGGAAGCAAGATGGGTGGCGTGACTCTCATCGGAGCCTTCACGGCGGGCTTGGTCTCTTTTCTTTCCCCCTGTGTTTTGCCGCTGGTTCCGGGCTATATCTCCATGATTTCCGGAGCGACGGTCCAGGACCTGAAGGAAAACGCGGAGGCCGGCTTGTTGCGGAAGGTTCTGCTGCATTCTATCTTGTTTATCCTGGGGTTCTCGATTGTATTCATCAGCCTGGGGGCTTCGGCTTCCTGGATTGGCCAGTGGCTGCTGCCGCGCATGAGAGTGCTGTATCAGATTGCCGGAGTGGTGATTATTGTTTTCGGCCTGCACATGACGGGCCTGTTGAAGATCGGCTTGCTTTACCGCGACAAACGCTTTCATTCCGCCGGCAAGACGGCCACTCCCGGAGGCGCGTTTCTGATCGGCTTAGCCTTCGCATTTGGGTGGACACCTTGCATCGGTCCCATTCTGGCCGCGATCCTGACCTTGGCCGCCAACCAGGCGACGATTTACGCCGGCGTAACGCTGCTGGCGATTTATTCCGCCGGTTTGGCGGTGCCGTTTCTGCTGACGAGCCTGGGGATCAATCATTTTCTCCGTTTCTATCAGCGATTCCGCTCCCACCTGCATCAGGTGGAAGTCTTTGGGGGAGTGATTCTGATCATTCTGGGCGCCATGATTATGACCAATCAGTTCACCCGCTTGGCCGGCTATCTTTCGTTCTTGAATCGGTTCGCGCTATAGAGGAGCCAGCAACGAATGCCAACGGAACCTGCGTCCCCTAACCGGGAAGACTCCGTGAGCCGCGTGCTTCTGTTTATTGGACTGGCGCTGGTGGTGGGCGCCATATTTGTTTATCATTTTTCTCCGCAGTTCCAGCCCGGACCGAAATCTGCTTCCCCGCAGCCCGGCGCAAACCCCGGCGTCAACGTGCCCGCCCCGGCCGTCCCAGCCATCCGCGGCAAGCCCGTGGCGGCTTTTGATCTGCCGGACTTGAATGGCCGGCGCTATACTCCCGCGGACTTCCAAGGCAAAGTGCTGCTGGTAAATTTCTGGGCCACCTGGTGCGGCCCGTGCCTGATTGAAATCCCCTGGTTCCTGGAATTCAAGGAGCGCTATGGGCCGGAGGGTTTCGAGGTGCTGGCCATCTCCATGGATGAGGAAGGGGCGGAGGTGGTCAAGCCGTTCGTTGAAAAGCACAAGATGCAATCCCTGACGGTGGTCCTGGGCGAGGCCTCGACTCCCGATCTGTTCGGCGGCCTGCTGGGCTTCCCCACCACCTTCCTGGTGGACCGGGAGGGCAAATACTACTCCAAGCACATGGGGCTGGTCTCCAAGGAAGATGTCGAGGACGAGATCCTGACGCTGTTGCATCCACCCGGAAGCAGCGAGGCCGCCACGAACGAGGCTGCCGAGTCGCGGCCCGTGGCGCGTTCTTCGGCTGGCTCGGGGGCGCAGCCGTGAGCGGCAGCGCGCTCGGGGAGAACCTCCGGTGGCAAGCTCCTGCCGGGAAACGTTTCACCCACCGCCGGATTCCTGCTGCTGCGCTGGCCTTGGCGCTGGCGCTGGCAGCGGTTCCCGGGCCGGCGCGAGCGCAGAGCCACTCCCACGGCTATTTTTTTCTGGCTCCTGCGGTGGTGTCCGGCGGAGGCCGCTCGGATGCGGCGCTGCAGGGCGGCGTCGGAGGCGAGGGTGTCTTTCCCGGCGGCATCGGCCTGGGAGCGGAGTTGGGCGTCTTGGGCATCCGCGGCGACTCCGATTCCCTTTCCGGAACGGCCTCGGTCAACGGATACTTTCATATTCCCCGGGCGCTCAGTTCGGTGGACCCGTTTCTTACGATGGGGTACTCTGCCGTCTTTGATTTTTTCGCCGGCGCCAGCCTGCTGAATGTTGGCGGCGGCGTGAACTGGTGGTTCGCCCCCCGCCTGGGGCTGAAACTGGAGTTTCGCGATCATGTGCGCGGCGGGAGCGACAACGCCAATATCGCAACCTTTCGCTTCGGACTGGCGTTTCACTAGCGGCAAGGCTGGCTTGGTGGGACAGGCCGGAGCGTGAGTTTGTCAAACAGGTGAAAGCACCATGAGGCGACGAATCCACCGGGGTGAGTGGAATGTTTTCCGGACGGCGCTGATCTTGGGAACGCTCCTGATGGCCGGCGCCACGAATGCTTCCGCTGCCGGCTCCTCGGCCCGCGCGGCGCTGGACCGGGTGCTGGAGGCGGCCAAGCAATGGAATGCCGACGCCGTGCTCACCACCGTCTCCAGCTCAACAGTGGACGGCGAGGGCAAATCTCCAACTTGGCTTTATGGATTCCACTCCCCCAAGACCGGCAAGTACCTGCTGGTGACCGCCAAAGGCCGCACCATCGATACGTTGGAATTGAGCACCGGCCAGACGGGAGCCGTGCCGCCAGACTTCCTCGACAGCGACCAGGCGGTTGCAGAAGCCATTCGCTATGGCCTGAAATCCGACACCATCCGCATGCGCCTTTCCCGCACCGAGTGGTTAGTGAACGGCGGCGATCAGAAAGGCGCGCTCACCGTGTGGCTGCACCCGCGCACCGGCAAGCTCATCAAGCGGCAGACCGTCCAGTAACCGCCGGCGCCAACAGCCCGCCGGCAACTACTGCACCGCCATGGTCACGGTGTTGGAAACGCTGCCGAAAATCGTCAGCGTCACCGGAACAGCATTTCCGGGAGCCACCTCCAAAGGCACCTGCGCATTGACCTGATACAGGCCGAAAAAGTCGGGAGCCAGTCCGGAGAAGGTGGGAGTTACCG
>DATMAF010000376.1:0-2242 GCA_035560315.1 Terriglobia bacterium
CCGCCGTGTTGCGGCTTCTATCGCAGCGATCCTGCCGTTGTTTGTGGGGGGGGCGGGAGGACAGGGCCGCCCTCGTTCGCCGCCTCCGCCGGAACCGGGCCGCGGCCGTTGGGGTATGCTATACTCTTGCGCTTCGGGAGCCACGGGCATGACGACGGATGAGGAGTTGAGCAAGCTGGAAGACAGCCTGCGGCGACTGAAAATCGAGTACGACGTCTACTTCAACGGCGGCTCCAAGCGCCCTCCCACGGACAGCCAGTGGCGCGTGGAGACGCTCATCAAGAAGCTCCAGGATACCCCGGGCATGAACTTCGGCCAGCGGTTCCGCTTCAACGGGCTGGCGCAGCGCTACAGCCTGTTTTCCGAGCTCTGGCGGCAACGGCTCCGGGTCAAGGAGGAGGGGCCCCGCCGCACCGTGGCGGAGATGCGCGCCGAACAGCGGCAGCCGGTTTCCTTCCGGGTGGGATGGGGCGATCCGGCGCAGGAACCGGAGAAAGTGGACCAGTTGTTCTCGGCTTTCCTGGAGGCCAAGCGCCGCTGCGGGGAAAGCACCGAGAACTTGGGGGCGGAAGCCTTCAAGCGATTCGTGCAGCAAAAGACGGATCAGCTCAAGCGGGACTTCCAGTGCCAGCAAGTGGAGTATGTCGTAGAGGTCGAGAACGGACGGGTCAAGCTGAAGGCCAAGGGCGTGTAGTGGCCCGCCAGGTCTGTCCTTTTTCCGATTTCCATCTTTTCAGGAGAAACGTTTCGTGGGCAAGATAGCGCGCGCTCTCATTAGTGTTACCGACAAGACCGGCATCGTGGAATTCGCCCGCGGCCTGGGCCAGTGGGGCGTCGAAATCATCTCGACCGGCAACACCGCCCGGCAGTTGCGGGAAGCCGGGCTGGCCGTAAAGGATATTTCCGAACTGACCGGCATGCCGGAAATGCTGGACGGCCGCGTCAAGACCTTGCACCCGGCGGTGCATGGCGGCATCCTGGCGCGCCGCGACAATCCCGAGCACGTTCGCACCTTGCAGCAGCATTCCATTGGATGGATCGATCTGGTGGTGGTGAATCTCTATCCGTTTGAAGAGGTGGCGGCGCGGGGCGCGCGGTTCGAGGACCTGATTGAGAACATTGATATCGGCGGGCCCTCGATGATCCGCTCGGCGGCGAAGAATTTCCGCGACGTCGCGGTGGTCACCGCGCCGGAAGACTATCCGGCCCTGCTCGAGGAATTGCAGCGCGAAGGGGGGGCGCTGACCCTGGAGACGCGGTGGCGGCTGGCGCAGAAGGCCTTCGCGCGCACCGCCAGCTATGACGCCGCCATCGCCCGCACGCTGGGAGGGCTGGATGCGCAGGGCCAGGCCGTCGCGCCCGGCCAAGACCGTCTCTTCCCGCCGGAGTTAATTTTGCGGTTCCAGAAGGTGACGCCGCTCCGCTACGGGGAAAACCCGCACCAGAAAGCCGCCCTGTATGCGACCGCCGGCAACCAGCGGGCGGGGCTGGCGCGCTGCCGGGCCTTGCAGGGCAAGGAGCTTTCCTTCAACAACCTGGTGGACTTGCAAGCGGCCTGGGATCTGGCGCAGGAATTCGCCAACCCGGCGGTCGCCATTATCAAGCATACCAACCCCTGCGGCTGCTCCGAACAGCCCACCCAGGTGGCCGCCTACCGCAAAGCGCTGGAGTGCGACCCGGTTTCGGCCTTCGGCGGCGTGATCGGTCTGAACCGGCCGCTCGAGGGCGATACGGCCGAGGAGATGAGCAAGCTGTTCGTGGAAGCGATCGCTGCGCCGGCCTTCACGCCGGCGGCGCTGGAAATACTGGCGAGCAAGAAGAATCTCCGCCTCGTGGAAGTGGATGCCACGGCGTCGTTGGAGGGCGAGCTGCACCTGAAGCAGGTGAGTGGCGGGATGCTGGTCGAGGAAAAGGATGAGCGCCCGCTTTCCCTCAGCGACTTGAAAACCGTTACCAGCAAGCAGCCCACGCCGGAGCAGATCAACGACCTGTTGTTTGCCTGGAAAGTTTGCAAGCACGTCAAGTCCAACGCCATCGTATATGCCCGGGAGGGGCAGGTGATCGGAGTGGGCGCGGGACAGATGAGCCGGGTGGACTCGGTGAAGCTGGGCGCTTCGCGCGCCGTTCTGCCGCTTGAGGGCAGCGTGCTCGCCTCCGACGCCTTCTTCCCGTTTCCGGATGGCATTGAGGAGGCCGCCAACGTCGGCGTCACGGCCATCATCCAGCCGGGCGGCTCCATCCG
>DATMAF010000377.1:0-2953 GCA_035560315.1 Terriglobia bacterium
CGAGCCGAACGAAGACCAGCCCGCCTCCGAGCAAACGGAAGTGCGGGTGCTGTACGACCGGGAAAATCTCTATTTCGGAATCTACGTGCGCGAGTCGCAGCCGGGCCGCTGGATCATCAGCGGGTTGCAGAAGGATTTTAACCGCAGTTCCGGCGACACCGTGCAGATACTCCTCGACACGTTTCACGATGAGCGCAACGGCTACCAGTTTGCCATCAATCCGGCGGGCGCGAAGTGGGATGCGCAGGTCACCAACCAGGGTCGCGAGGTGAACGACGACTGGGACGCGCTCTGGACAGTTCAAACCCGCCTGGTGGAGGATGGCTGGGTCGGCGAGATCGCCATTCCCTTCCGCACGCTGAAATTTCCCTCCGCCGGGGTGCAGACCTGGGGGATCAATTTTCATCGCAGCGTGCGCCGGAAGAACGAAGACACCTACTGGTCGCCGCTGCCGCGCATCTACGATGTGGACCGAGTCTCGCTGGCGGGCACTTTGGAGGGCCTGGAGGATGTTCGCCCCGGCGCGAACCTGCGAGTGAAGCCCTATCTCGTTGGCAGCATGCAGCGCTCCCCGGACGGCGATCGCGACTGGACGGGCGACCTCGGCATCGATCTGAAATACGGAATCACCTCCGCCCTGACTTGGGATTTTACGTACAACACCGATTTTTCCCAGGTGGAGGCCGACGACCAGCAGATCAACCTGACGCGCTTCAGCCTCTTCTTCCCCGAGAAGCGAGAGTTCTTTCTGGAGAACTCCGGCATCTTCCAGTTCAGCGGCGGCTCGGAGACCGGGCCGGCGGCGACTGCCGGGAGGACGCCGCCGCGCGACATGATCTTCTTCCACAGCCGCCGCATCGGTCTGTCGGAGGGCGGCGCGCCCATCCCCATCTGGGGCGGGACCAGACTCACCGGCCGCGCCGGGCCGTTCGAGCTGGGCCTGCTGAACATGCAACAGCGGGAGCAGGGGAGCCTAAAAGCCACCAACTTCACCGTGGCCCGCTTGCGCCACAACGTGGCGGGGGGGTCTGACCTCGGCGTGATGTTTGCCAACAAGGAGGAAGCCGATTCGTCGCACTTTAACCGGGTGATTGGAGCCGATGCCAACCTGCGTTTCGGGCAGGCGCTGAGCGCCTACAGCTATCTGGCAAAGACCTTCCATCCGGCAGCCAGTCGCGGGCAGCTTGCGGGCCGGGCGGCGCTGCATTACTTTGACAATGTCTGGGACCTGCGGTCCTCTTACACCGTCATTCAAGAGGATTTCATCAACGAGATGGGCTTCGTGCCCCGGCGGGGAATTCGCAAGTACTCGAGCATCTACGGACGCGCCTTCCGGCCGCAGAAATACCGCAGCTTCCTCCGGCGGCTCTATCCGCATTTTTCACTCGACTACCTCGCCGATCCCGAAGGCCGGATGGACACGCGCAACCTGGAGTACCATTTCGTGGTGGATTTCCAGAACGGCAACTTCTTCGAGACGGGCCTCAACCGCTCGCTGGAGCGGCTCGATGATCCCTTCCCCATTCAGCGCCGGCGCGGCATCGTCATTCCCGCGGGAACCTACCGCCACGATCAGTTTT
The DNA here is from genome assembly GCA_035560315.1 of Terriglobia bacterium. Lineage (GTDB taxonomy): Bacteria > Acidobacteriota > Terriglobia > 2-12-FULL-54-10 > 2-12-FULL-54-10 > DATMAF01. The sequence continues at coordinate 1,581 of DATMAF010000377.1, forward strand.
TTGTATGGTTTCGCAACGACGCCAGCCGCCGCCTCTACTACAGCCTGCGGTATGAAGGCGGCCCGTACTATGATGACGGCTACAAGCATACCTACACCCTGAACGGCACCTACCGGCTGAACCATCATTTCAATGCCTCGGCCGGATACACCCACAACAACATCCGCCTGCCGCAGGGACGCTTCAAGACGAATCTGCTGAATCTGAATCTGGCGTACGCCTTCTCCACCGCCATGTTCCTCAACGCCCTGGTGCAGTATAACAACACGGCGCAGGAGTGGAACTCCAACGTGCGCTTCAACCTCATCCACCGGCCTCTGAGCGACCTGTTTGTGGTCTATAATGAGCGCAGGAACTCGGTCAGCGGCGATCTGATTGACCGCGCCGTGATAGCGAAAGTAACCTACATGCTGGCGCGCTGAGGGTGTGCTTTGTTGCCGGCGGGTAACAGGAGGGCAGCATGGAATACCTGCGGTTGGTGCTTGCGGCTGGAATTGCCGGCCTGGGGGTCTGGTATGTGTCGGAGCCGGTGCGAAGCCAGCCGCAGAGCGCAACGCCGCGAACCGGGGAGTACGGTCCCAGCGCCGACCTGCGGCTGGCGGAGCCTTTCGCCACGCCGTCGGTCCGCAAACGCTCCCAAGTGATCGGCTGGCCGGCCGGGAGGATGCCCGTTGCGCCCGCCGGCTTTCGCGTGAATCTTTTCGTCGGCGATCTGGTCAGCCCGCGCCAGATCTATGTGCTTCCCAATGGCGACATCCTGGTCGCGCAATCCCCACGCGGCGGCAATCCGGCGCCGGCTCCGAACTCAAACCGGATCACCCTGTTGCGCGACCGCGACGGCAACGGGGAACCGGAGTTCCGGGACGATTTCCTCACCGGCCTGAACCAGCCGCACGGCATGGCCCTGGTGGGAGACTACTTCTACGTGGGCAACACCGACGCCGTGGTGCGCTACCGCTATCAGGCAGGCCAGACCAAGCTCACGGCGCCGGGCGAGAAGATTCTCGACTTACCCGTCGGCGGGCACTACACCCGCAACATCATCGCGAACGCTGCCGGCACCAAGCTCTATGTGGCGGTCGGCTCGCGCTCGAACGTGGATGAGAACGGCGAAGATGCCAAGGATCCGCGCCGCGCCGCCATCCTGGAGATCAACCCTGACGGGAGCGGCATGCGGGTCTTTGCCTCCGGGCTGCGCAACCCCGTGGGCATGGATTGGGAACCGCTCACCAAGACCCTCTGGACGGTCGTCAACGAGCGCGACGCGCTGGGCGACGAGTTGGTTCCCGACTACGCCACGTCCGTGAAGGAAGAGGCCTTCTACGGCTGGCCGTATTCTTACTTTGGCCAGCACGAAGACCCGCGCAAGAAGG
>DATMAF010000378.1:0-3908 GCA_035560315.1 Terriglobia bacterium
TCTGCAGGGGAGCCCAGGAGCCGTCCGGCAGCATCACGAACACGCCGATATCCGTTCCGATATAGATCGTGTCGGGGGAAAGCGCATCGAGCAGGACGGCATTCACCGGCACATCGGGGAGATTTCGGCTGATGTCTTCCCACGTAGCTCCGAAATCTGCGCTGCGGAAGACATGACCACTTCCAAAACCGGAGACCGCGACCACCATCCGTTCCGGTCCGCGGGGATCCGCGGCGATCGAGGTCACATAGCGGTCCGGGAAGTTGGGGTTTGCGAAGCGGAACCAGCTTGCCCCTCCGTCGGTGGAAACCTGCACCAGCCCGTCGCTGGTCCCGGCGTACATGGTCTGGGGAGAAACAGGGGAAATCGCCAGAGCGCTGATCCGGCCTCCGCGCGTGAGATCGCCGGAGATGGCTTCCCAATGCTCTCCGCGGTCGCGGCTTCTCCAGAGCCGGTGGGTGCCGAGATAGAGCGTTCCGGGCTGGGTGGGATGTTGCAGGAACGGCGGGTAAAATTCTATGCGGTCTGCCGGATCAAGGCCGTTCGAGATCTGGCGGAATGTCCTGCCGCCATCGTCGGATCGCCGCAGGTCGTGGCGGCGGGCGACGGTATAGATGACTTGCGGGTTGGCAGCGTCGTAAAACGCCGCGCCGGCATCGCCCGGGCGCGCCTGATTCCATAACGAACCCCCGCTATAGGCAAGGGTGCCGGTGTCCTGCGTGCCGCCGACCGCCAGGTTGGGATTGGTAGGATGCAATCCCACCCCTTGAAACTGGGTAATTGCCAGACTCTGGTTCAAGCTTCGGAAGCTGGCGCCGCGGTCCGAGGATCGCCACACCCCCAGGTCTCCAATGAGGTAAAGGGTATTGGGATTGCCGGGCTCAAAGATGATCTCGTGCGGATCCTCCGGCAGCCTGGCCGCGGCCGTGAGGTTTTCCCAACTCCCCCCAAAGTCGGAGGATCGCCAAAGGGTTACTCCCCCGGCATAGACCACCGCCGGATTCTCGGGATCCACCGCTAGGCAAAGATTAAAGGCGCCTTGCCCGGCGCCGGCCTCCGTCAGCACATCTTCGGAAAGAGTGGCCATGCGGCTCCAGGCGTTTCCTCCATCCAGGGACCGGAACAGGCCATTGAGCTTCTGGTCGCTGGCGTTGGCGATAAGAGCATAGAGGACGTTGGGTGAGGAGGGGGCCAGGGCCAGCGCGATGCGTCCCATGGAGGCCTGCGGCGGCAATCCCCCGCCCAGCCGGGTCCAGGTTTCTCCGCCGTCCGTGCTGCGATAAACGCCGTTCTCCGCGCTGCCGGAAAAGAATCCCACCGCAGCATAGACGATGGCGCTGTCGGCAGGGCTGATGGCCAAATCCATCACCGCACCCCGCAACACCACGCGCCAGGAGACGCCGCCGTCGGAAGACTTCCAGAGCGCCGTGGAGCGGCCGATGAAGACGGTCCCCGGCCGCTGCGGGTCAAAGGCAATCAAGGAGGTCGGAGAGGAAAGGAAGTTGTCCGGATTCACGCGAGTCCAGTTAGAGCCGCCATCGGAGGAGCGATAAACGCCGGCGCCGTAATAACAGTCGCGGCAGAAATTCAGCTCTCCGGTTCCATGCCAGAGCTCTCCCGTAAACGGATCAACCGCCACCGCCCCGGAGGCCAGCGACGGCAGGCGGTCGCTGATCGGAATCCAGTTTGTTCCGCGCGAGACCGACTTCCAGACGCCGCCCCCCGCCGCCGCGACATACAGCGTGGCGGGATTGCGCGGATCGATCGCCAGACTGTTGATGCGTCCGCTGGCGAGTTCGCCGAGTGCGGAATTAATTCCCTCTGGGCCGAAGCTGATCCACTGCCCTTCGGTGATGCTCGGCCTGCTGGTCGACGAGGAGGCCCGGATCAAAATCCTCTTCGATGCTAGGGCGCTCCCGTCTCGCTGCGCCACGGCTTTGGCCAGAGCATCGTCCGGGAGGAAGCCCAGACCATACAAGCGCTGGTCGAAAAACCACCGCTGCCGGGCTTGGCCTGGGCTGGAGGCTGGCTCCTGGGCGCGCATCGAGACAGCACTCGCCCCCCAGCCGAGCGCGACGGCCAGCAGAATGCCTGAGCGCAGCAATCCCCTCATGGGTCTCCTGCTCATACGGGTTCAACAAACGGATACAACAACGCCTGGGGGACTCTTCGGTCAGCAGATGCGGCTAATCCAATATAGTCCGGCTGGGAACAAAAGACAAGCGATTTCGGGTGCCGGGGAACGGTGCTGTGACCTCTCCGGCACCGGGCACGGCCGGTAAGAATCACCCGGCGCCAACACGGACCAGGTGCATTCGATTGGTTTGGCCAGGTTTGCCGGGGCTGCCGGCGACTACCGCGAGCACGTCTCCGCGCGCGACGAAGCGACGGCGGAGCAGTTCCGCCTGGGCGGCCGCCAGCGTGGCTTCGGCATCCTGTTCCAGGGGCATCACCAGCGGCAGCACCCCCCAGTACAGCGCGGCGCGGCAGGCGATGCGTTCGTCGTGGCAGAAGGCGTAGACAGGCCGCGAAGGACGATACTTCGAAATCAGCCGGGCCGTCGAGCCGCTGCGCGTGAAGGCAACGATGGCCTTGACGTTCAGCCTCTGTGCGGCATGGACCACGCTCTCGCAGATGGTCTCGGCGATGTTGCGGGCACGCCCGCGGCGATGGAACTCGGCGTCCCGGCGCGACTGGTCCGCCTCTTCGGCAATCCGCGCCATCATCCGGGCAGCCTCAATGGGGTGCTGTCCGCTGGCCGTCTCGCCGGAGAGCATCACGGCATCGGTCCCATCGAAGATGGCGTTGGCCACGTCGCTGGCCTCGGCGCGGGTGGGCTGGAGATTCACGGTCATGGACTCCAGCATCTGCGTGGCGGTAATGACCGGCAGCCGGGCCTGCGTCGCTCGCTGGATGATCCGCTTCTGTAGCAGGGGAACGCGCTCCGGGGCCATCTCCACGCCCAGATCCCCGCGCGCCACCATGACTCCATCGCTGGCGGCCAGGATGGCGTCGAGGTTCTCGATGGCTTCCGGCTTTTCCAGCTTGGCCAGCACCGGGATCGAAGCGCCCCGCCGTTTCAGAATCCGCTTCAACTGCTCGAGGTCGGCAGCCCTGCGGACAAAACTCAGCGCCACGTAGTCCACCCCCAGCTCGATGCCCACGGCCAGGTCCGCCTCATCTTTCGCCGTCAGCGCCGGCACGCGCAACGGGACTCCCGGCAAATTGACACCCTTGCGTTCCCCCAACAGCCCCCCTTGCAGGACTTCGGTTTCCACCTCCCCGCCTTGCTTGCGCAGGACGCGCAATTCGATCAGGCCATCGTCCAGCAGGAGGCGGTCGCCGGGGCGCACATCGCTTGCCAAGCGCGGGTAGCTGACCGAGAGCCGGCGACTGGAACCGGCCGTCTCCGCTGCGGTCAGCCATAACCGCTGGCCCGGCCGGAGCCGCACCGCCCGGTGAGCGCGCAGCGGGCCGGTGCGGATCTTCGGACCACCCAAGTCCTGCAACAGCGCCACGAATCGCCCCGCTTCCCGCGACGCTTGCCGCACCCATTGGGCGCAGCGGGCGTGGTTCTCCGCTGTGCCGTGGGAGAAATTCAGCCGCGCCACGTCCATGCCGGCTCGAATCAACTCCCGGATCTTTTCCAGACTGGCGGTGGCCGGCCCGAGGGTGCAGACCATCTTGGTGCGCCGCAAGAAATTCCCCCACCATCAGCAGGTTGCGCCGTGCGCGCCGGTTGGCCCGCTACGGGATGGAAAAAACCAGCATCTCATAGTACTATGAAAGCGGTTTCTTTCTTCTTACGTGATCCCCGGCTAGCCTGCGGCGGGGAAAGCGAAACGGTCCATTCTCAGGGGAGGCCAAGGCGGAACTGCCCGCCTCACAATTTCACCAACAGGAAGGGG
>DATMAF010000379.1:0-3308 GCA_035560315.1 Terriglobia bacterium
GAAACGTCGCCACAAACGGCGTGCGCCGCAGCACCGCATGCACCCGCTCGCGCTGCACCCCGATGCCCTTGCCGTGAATGAGGCGAACCGTCGGGAACCCCTTCCGGCGGGCTTCCTCCAGGTACGCTGCAACCACTGCCGGAATTTCCTTCGGCGCAAAGGTGTGCAAATCCAGGATATCGCCGATTTCCAGCGGCACGAGAGGGGCGGCGGAATTCTCGCCGAGTTCTCCCGAGGCGTCGCCGGGCCGCGCGTTTCGGTGCTGGTCCGCTCTAGCGGTCATTGAACTATTGGTCCGCTTCTTCGAGCCGGAGTTCAATTCAACGACGGGTCCGGCCCGCGCACCATGGGGACAAAGCGGACCGGGAGCACGGAGCGTTTGGTGATGGCCTCCGAGGTCCGGCTCTTCTCGATGACCATCAGCGACTGGTTCTCCGGCGAATCGCCCACGGGCAGCACCATCCGGCCGCCGCGCTTGAGCTGCGCCACGAGTTCCTCGGGGATTTCCGGCGGAGCCGCGGTGACAATGATGGCGTCAAAGGGGGCGCGTTCCGGCCAGCCGCGATAACCATCCCCCGTCCGCACGGTTACATTCGCGTATCCCAGTTGGGAAAGCCGCTTTCCGGCCGCCTCCGCCAGCGCCGGCAAAATCTCAATGCTGTAGACGCGCCGGACGAGCCGGGAAAGGATCGCCGCCTGATAGCCGGAGCCGGTCCCCACCTCCAGCACGGAGTCCTCCGGCTGGACGGCCAGCAGTTCCGTCATCAGCGCCACGATGTAGGGCTGGGAGATGGTCTGGCCTTGCCCGATGGGCAGCGCGCGGTCGGAATACGCCTGGGCCTGCCAGCTCGGCGGCACAAACAGGTGGCGCGGCACCGCGCGCATGGCCTCCAGCACCCGCTCGTCGCGAACGCCGCGCGCCACTATTTGTTCCTCGACCATCGCGTTTCGTTGCGGTGCGTAAGGGTCTTGCGCAACCGCCCGAGCCGCCAGCGCCAGCATCGCGGTCAATGCCGCGCGGGCACCCACCCCAAATCCGAAAGAACCCGCGCGGTAGCGGCAGTTCCGGCAAAGCACGGCCAGCCTCCTTCATTCCATAATACCCCACGGCTGGTGCGGGGCCTGCCTCCATCTTTCGCGGCGCTGGATCGGGTCGCCGTGCCGGAGGCGGTTGGGGGATCGGCCACCACTTCGTCCCCGCCCCAAGCCGGCCGGCACTTCGGCCTCACGGTACGATATTGTGCCAGAGTGCTCCGCTGCCGGCGTTGCCGGGGCGGTTATGGTGTATGCTGGCAGGAGGTCAGGATCGGCTTTTTCATGGAACGGACCCGCATGTGCAACCCGTACGGAATGAGGATCGCTGGCCTTTTGGTTCTCCTGGTCATGGCGGCTGTTGCCAGGGCGCAGAATGACGGGGTTCAAAGCACGCATGGCAGGAAGACGGTCCTGGCCAACAAGATCGAGACCGCCCTGACCATTGACGGGAACTTGGATGAGCCGGAATGGCAGCGCGCGACGGTGTCGCTGGGTTTCATCCAAAGGGATCCTCAAGAGGGCGAACCATCGACCGAGAGGACCGAGTTCCGGGTTCTTTATTCCCCCACCACGCTCTACATCGCCGTGCTGTGTTACGATTCCAACCCGCGCGGCATCCGGGCCACCGACCGCCAGCGGGACTCTTCGCTGCAGAACGATGACACCATCAGTATTGCTCTGGACACCTTCCACGATCACCGCAACAGCTATCTGTTCCGGACCAATCCTCTGGGCACCCAGTTCGATGCTCTGGTCACCGACGAAGGCCGGACGGTCAATGACAACTGGGATGAGCGGTGGGAGGTGGCGGCGCGGGTTCACGAGGGCGGCTGGAACGCGGAGTTTGCCATTCCGTTCAAGAGCGTGCGCACCAGCGAGGAAAACGGGAATCTCTGGGGTTTGGACGTGGAGCGCGTGATTCGCAGGAAGAACGAGTTTTCTTCCTGGAACAATTACCGGCGCGGCTTCCAGTTGGAGAATGCGTCCCAGGCAGGACACTTGGCCGGCATTGAGGAGATCGAGACCGGGCTGCGGGTGCGCGTGAAGCCGTACCTGCTGGGGGGCTTCTCGCACACGACCAATCGCCGGCGAAGCCCGCTCTGCCAGGAGGCCAGCGCAGGAGATAATCTTTGCAACGCCTCCAATGTTGGCCTGGAGGTGATGAAATGGCGGATCACACCCAGCCTGACGGCGGACTTCACGGCCAACACCGACTTTGCTCAGACTGACGTGGACGACCAGCAGGTCAATCTGGATCGCTTCCCCCTGTTCTTCCCGGAGAAGAGAGAGTTCTTCCAGGAGGGCGCCGGGACGTTTGTTTTTCAGACGAACCGCTCCGCGGTGCTGTTCCACAGCCGCCGCATCGGGTTGTCACCGCGGCGTCTGCCGGTGCCGATTGTGGCCGGAGCGCGCCTCACCGGCAGGCTGGGGGGATTCACGCTGGGCCTGATGAACGTGCAGACGGAGGCGCTGCCGTCGGAGAACGTGCCGGCCAGCAACTACGGCATCTATCGGGTCCGGCGCGAGATTTTCTCCCGCTCTTCCGTGGGTGCGATGTTCATGAACCGGGAGATGGGCGGAACTGCCGATTACAACCGGGTCTACGGCGTGGACACCAACATGGTGTTCTTCCGGTATTTCAACCTGAATGCTCTGATCAGCCGCTCCGATGCGCCCGGTGCGGAGGGCAAATGGGTCAGCTCCGGCAGCGCGGGATGGCAGAGCGATTTTCTGACGCTGGATGGCGGTTGGGTCTCCGTAGACGATGGATTTCGCGACGACATGGGCTTCATCCCGCGCGATGACATGCTGCTGCTGATGCCCCGGGTGGCCTTCCGGCCCCGGCCCAACAGCCGATTGATCCGGCAGTTCCTGATCCAATCGCATTCCGACTACACCCTCAACCAGCGGCACGAGCAGGAATCGCGGCTCGATCATTTTGATTTCGAGGTGCGCTTCCAGAGCGGGGATGTGCTGGCCTACGCCCATCACATACGGCTCGAGCGCCTGAAGGAGCCCTTCGAGATTCGCCCGGGCATCCGGATACCGCCCGGCACCTATAGCTGGGGGTATCCCGGCATTGACTTTCAGTCCAGCCCCGCCCGGCGGGTATCTGTAGAAGTTCGCTGGAGAAAGCACGGCCAGTTCTTCGACGGCTCCCTGGATATTCTGGGCGTCACGCCGAGCGTGCGTTTCACCGAATCGTTTTCCGTGGATGTCGCCTACGACCTGAACCGTGCGAAGTTTCCGGCGGGCAAATACACCGATGAGGA
>DATMAF010000380.1:0-5316 GCA_035560315.1 Terriglobia bacterium
GCCCTCTACACGCAGATCGCCATGCTGCCGGCCCAGGAGCTGGCGAAGATTCTTGCCATTGTGCGGCGGATGGTGCCCGGGGGGATTAATCCCCGGCGAACAATGGGTGTACCAGCAGGACCGTCACAACGGCCAGCAGTGCTGCCAGCCCGGCCGTAACCTGCAGCGCCGCCACTCCGGCTGTGTCCCCCAGCAGGAAAGATCCCGCCAGCAGCCAGACGATCAGCCCCACCACAGCAAAGAATAAGACTGGAACCAGCGTGCCGAGCATCATCACTCCCGGCGTAGGCATATGGATGCCCGAATCTTGTCAGCAATCGCATCCTTGATCTGGGGGTCTGATAGAAACGATTCAACAGCCTGCTCGATGGCTCGCTCGCTCTCCGGGCTCATCGGCCGAATGCCGGCGCCCCCGCGGTCGCTGGGATTTCCAGCATCTGGCCCTGACTCATGGCAGGTGTCTGCGCCATCACGAGAATAAGGATGGCTTTGATAAGGTGGTCCATAGCTGCTCCCTTCTGTCTCGCCGTCTGCTGAGTTTACTGTCAGGACGCTTGAGGGCAGCAGAATGTTAACAGGGGGATATAAAAAGTTCGTGATGAAGCGCAGGTTACGTGGCGGGAGGCACCCAGGATGGGACGCAGAGGCGCTCGCGGATGAAGGCGGGAATCTCGATGGTGCGGGGCTGGCCCTGCACCCCTTTGGAGCAGACCACCACGCATTGGCCGGCGGCGACTTCCTCGCCGGATACTCTGAAGGAAACTCCGAACGTCAGGCTCTTGGTGCCGATTCGCTTGACCCAGAGGTGAATCTCCAGCAAGTCGTCAAATTGCAACGGCTTCTTGAAGTCGCAGGAGGCGCTGGCGTAGGGCCAGTCCATCTCGTCGTCCTGGGTGCCGCCCCAGTAGCGCGTCAGCGGGCCGGGAAGCTTCAAGGCCCGAAAAAACTCGCCGACAGCGGTGTCCAGAAAACGGAAATAATTCGAGAAGTGAACCAGGCCGGCGCGGTCGGTCTCGTGAAACTCCACGCGGCGTTGCAGCGACAGCTCTCCAATGGTCATCTCCGCCTCCTGTCCGGGGCTGTCCGGAGCGATGGGAAGAACCGGCTTTCGCTGGGGAATTGCCGGAAGCAGACAGTGGCTTGCGGCCGGTCAAGGGCCGGGTGCAGACAGCGGCGGCGCGCAGGGGAAATTGGCATGGTCGATTACTCCGCGAACTGCAAAATCACCTTGCCGAAATGCCGGCCGCTTTCCAGATGCTGATGCGCCGCGGCAATCTCCGTGAAGGGGAAAACCCTGTCGACGACTCCGCGCAAGCTGCCTGCTTCCACATGTTTCAGAACGTGCAGCAGATCGCCGCGCCGGCCCATGGTGGAGCCCAACAGCGACTGCTGCCGCAGGAACAGGAACCGCAGATCCATTTTCACCTCCGGGCCGGTGGTGGCGCCACACAGCACCAACCGTCCGCCCTTGGCAAGCGACCGTGTGGCGGCCGGCCAGGTGGCGGCGCCCACATGGTCGACCACGATGTCCGCGCCGCGGCCTTCCGTGAGGACTTTCACCTCCTTGGCAATGTCCTGCCGGTAGTGATCCAGCACCGCGTCGGCTCCCAACGACCGCGCTTTTTCGAGCTTGGCCGTCCCCGCTGTGGTGATGACCCGGGCCCCGTGCAGCCGGGCGATCTGGACGGCGGCGCTGCCCACGCCGCTCGATCCCGCCATCACCAATACCGTGTCGCCGGGCTTTACCCCCGCCTTGTGAACCAGCATCTCCCACGCCGTCAGGTAGACCAGCGGGATCGCCGCGCCTTCCGCGAAGGACAAGCGGGCGGGCATCGGCAGAACCATGCTTTCCTCCAGCGCGACGAACTGGGCCTGGTAACCATCGAAGTGCTCGCCGGCGATGCCGTACCGCAGGCAAAAGTTTTCGCGGCCGTCCCGGCACTCCCCGCACAGGCCGCACCCCTTGCCGGGCTGGAGCAATACGCGGTCGCCGGGCTGGAACTGCGCGGCCGCCGTCCCCGCCGCCACCACCACGCCAGCGGCATCCGCGCCCATGATAACGGGCAGAGGCACTCCCGGTATGCCCTTGCGCACCCAGATGTCCAGCAGGTTCAGCGCCGCGGCTTTGATTTCGACCAGCACCTGCTGCGGGCCCGGTTTCGGCGGTTCCAACTCGTCGATGCGCAGTTGGTCCAGCCCCCCGTGGGCGTGAATCCGGATTGCTTTCATCAGCGCGCCTTCCCCTCTCCGATTTCCGCCAACGCCTCAGCCGGCCCGGGACACGGCGCGGCGGGCAAAAGCCTTGTCCATCTCGATCACTCCAAACAGCGGCAGCGCGAGCAGCAGCAGAACCGTCCATTCTACAAAAGCGACTGGCTGGAGGCGCAAGACGTCGCTCAATCCGGGAGTGTACAGCGCCGCGATATGGAGCAACTGCGCCGCCAGGGTGCCCAGGAACAGCAGCGGGTTTCGCCAGGGACTTAGTTGAAACAAGGAGCGGCTCTCCGAGCGGCTGTTGCCGGCCTGAATGTTCTCAAACAACACCATCAGCAGCAGCACGCCGTTGCGCGCCCGATCCAGTTCCCAACCTTCGTGCAGCATCCAGACATATGCCGCGAAGGATACCACGCCCATCACCAGGGCGGAAAGCAGCGTGCGGCGAACCATGAGCGGATTGAAGATCGGTTCGCGCGGGGCGCGGGGGGGACGCCGCAACTCGCCCCCCTCGCCCGGCTCGAAGGCCAGCGCCACGTCCTGGATGCCATTGGTGACCACGTTGAGCCACAACAACTGGACCGGCAGCAGCGGCAAGGGCGTGCCGGAAAGAATCGCGAGAAAGAACAGCATCAACTCCGCGGCGCCCGTGGAAATCACCAGGAAGACGACTTTGCGGATGTTGTTGTAGGCGATGCGGCCTTCCTCGACGCCGGCGGCAATCGAAGAAAAGTTGTCGTCCGCCAGAATTAAATCCGCCGTTTCGCGAGCGATGTCCGTGCCGCGCCGGCCCATGGCGACGCCGATATGGGCGGCTTGCAGCGCCGGAGCGTCGTTGGCGCCATCCCCGGTCACGGCGACAAAATGTCCCAGCCGGGAGAGCGCCCGGACGATGGTGAGCTTCTGCTCCGGTTCCATGCGGGCAAAGACGCGCGCGCCTTGCACCAGGCGGTCCACCTCGGCTTCGCCGCTCTGTTCCGCGGCACGCAGTTGCGGCCCGGTGACGACCTGGGCGGGATGCTCGGCGAAGCCGAGTTCCCGGGCAATGGCCAGGGCCGTCACGGGATGGTCTCCTGTCACCATGGCCACCGTAATCCCGGCCTGCTGGCAGGCCTCGACAGCGGCCGGCGCTTCCGGGCGCAAGGGATCGATCATGGCCGTAAACCCCAGAAACACCAGGTCCGTCAGGTGCTCCGCGCTGAAACGCTCCGGTTGCGAAAGATGCACGGCGCCGGCCGCCACTGCCAGCACGCGGTAGCCTTCCGAGGCCAGTTGCTCCGCCTGGGCCTCCAGTCGCGGAATATCGATGGGACGTTCGCCGTCCAGCGTGGCCATGCGGGAGCACATGGGCAGGACCCGCTCGCTCGCTCCCTTGACAAACGCTTCGCTGCCGCGCGCGCCCCGGTTGAGCGTCGCCGCGAAACCGCGCTCCGGCTCATAGGGAATCGCGGCCAATCGCGGACAAGCTGTGGCCAGCGCCGCCGGCGTGATGCCGCGCTTGTGCGCCAGCGCCAGCAACGCCACATCGACGGCATCGCCATGCGCCACCCACTCGCCGTCGCGCTTTCCCAGAAACGCGTCATTGCACAGCGCCACCGCGATGGCGATGCGATCCAGCAGCGCATGCGCCGCCGGCTGATCGGCCTCCGCCGGAATCAACACCTCCCCTTGCGGGTCGATTCCGTCTCCGGTCACCGCGCAGAGATAACCGTCCGCAGTCAGCACCCGACGCACGGTCAGCTCGTTCAGGGTCAGCGTGCCGGTCTTGTCCGAGGCGATGTAGGTGCAGGAACCGAGCGCTTCGACGGCCACCAGCCGCCGGGCGATGACGTTGCGGCGGCTCATGCGGCGGGCTCCAATGGCCAGGGCCACAGTCAGAGCCACGGGAAGCCCCTCCGGTATGGCGGAAACGGCCAGCGCCACGGCGGTAAAGAAAACGTCGCGCAGGGAGGAACCTCGCAGGAGCGAGGCCACCCCCAGCACGATCACCACCAGCCCCATCACGATGGCAATCCGCCGCGTCAGGCCCTGCATGCGAATCAGCAGCGGGGGTTTCACCGCTTCCGTGCCGGCCACCGAAGCGGCAATGCGGCCGAGCGCGGTGCCGGCGCCCGTGGCAACCACCACGCCCGTCGCGCGGCCGCGCGAAACCAGCGTTCCGGCAAAGGCCATATTGACGCGGTCGCCGAGGGGAACACCGAGGGCCAACTCGGCTTCGGCTTGCTTGGCCGTGGGCAGGGATTCGCCCGTCAGGAGAGATTCATCCACTTGCAGGCCGTTGCAGGACAGCAGGCGGAGGTCGGCGGGAACTTTCATGCCGGAATCCAGCAGCACCACGTCGCCCGGCACCAGCTCTTCCGCGCTGCATTCGCAATCTTCCCCCTGCCGGACGACGCGGGCTTGCGAGACCACCAGCTGCTGCAAGGCCTCCGCGCTGCGGGCCGCGCCATGTTCCTGCGCCGCGCCAATCGTGGCGTTGATCAGCAGGACCACAACAATGAAGACCGCATCCGAAACATCGCCCAGCGCCAGCGAGACCACCACGGCAAACAACAACACGTAGATCAGCGGATCCAGGAATTGCCGCACGAAGACCCGGACGATCCCCGGAGGCTTCGGACGCGGCAGCGTGTTGCGGCCGAAGCGCCGCAGGCGCAGGGCGGCTTCCTCGCGGGACAGGCCGGACGGGGAGGAGCGCAGCAGGGACAGCACCTCGGCAGGGCGCAAGGCATAGGGATGGTCCGGAAGGACAATGGGTTCCTGAGGCATCAGGCCACCGCAACTGCTCTCGCACAGCGTCCCTTCGCAAAACAGCTTCCCATCCGCTTTCGGGCTAGGTTCCCAGTTTCAGCAGGGCGCGGGCATTGGTCTCGTAGATTTTCCGGCGATCGGCCGGAGCGATGGAGGCCGCCTCCAACGAGCGCATGGTTTCCTTCACATTGAAATAGCCGCCTTCGTGGTCAAACGGCATGTCGCTGCCGTACAACACGTGATCGACGCCGAAGAAGGCCAGCCCGCACTCCATCGGGCCAGGGCCAGAGACGGCCGTGTCGGCATAAAATTTTCGGAAGTAGTCCAGCGGCCGCTGCTTGAGGCGGTGTT
>DATMAF010000381.1:0-2085 GCA_035560315.1 Terriglobia bacterium
ACCTCGCGAAAAACATGCTGGGCCGCACCTTCTGCCCGCTGGGCGACGCCGCCGCCCTGCCGACCATCGCCTTCGTGCAGAAATTCCGGCAGGAGTTCGAGGATCACCTCGACGGCAAGCCCTGCCCGTTCGCGCATCACAGCGACCCCTTTACAGTTCCGGCCTGAGGTGGACGATTCGCGGATGGCTGACATGGTCAAACTCACGGTGGATGGCAGGGAACTGGAAGCCAGGCCCGGCACGCTGCTGATCGAGGCTTGCCGCGCGGCGGGCATCGAGGTTCCCTCTTTCTGCTACTACCCCGGCCTGTCGCTGCAAGCCGCCTGCCGCATGTGCCTGGTCGAGATCGAAAAGGCGCCCAAGCTCCAGACCGCCTGCACCGTGCCGGTGATGGACGGCATGATCGTCCGCACCGCCACGCCGGCCGTCGCCGACGCGCGCAAGTCGATGCTGGAGCTGCTGCTCGCCAACCACCCGCTGGACTGCCCGGTGTGCGACAAGGGCGGCGAGTGCGAGTTGCAGGACATGGTCTTTCGCTACGGGGCCGCTGAAAGCCGTTTCACGGAAGAGAAGCGCCACGTGGAGGAGCAGCAGTGGTCGCCGGTGGTTTACTTTGACGCGCCGCGCTGCATCCTCTGCTACCGCTGCGTGCGGGTCTGCAATGAAGGCATGGGCGTCAGCGCGCTGAGTGTCATCAGCCGGGGCGCGCAGTCGGAGATTGCGCCCAATCACGGCGACCATCTGGAGTGCGAAGAGTGCGGCATGTGCATCGACATCTGCCCGGTGGGGGCGCTCACCAGCGGAGCGTATCGCTATCAGGCCCGCCCGTGGGAGATCACCTACGTAGCCACGCCGTGCGCGCATTGCGGCGACGGCTGCAAGACCACCCTCAGCGTTCGCAATAACCGGATCCTGCGCGGCAATAACCGCGACCACTCCGGGATCAACGGCGAGTTTCTCTGCATCAAGGGCCGCTACGCCTACGACTTTGTCGATCATCCGGAGCGGCTGAAGCGCCCCCTGGTGCGCAAGCAGGGGGTGCTACAGGAAGTCAACTGGGACGAAGCTATCCGGGTGGTGGCCGGCCGGTGGAAAGAACTGCTGGCCCAGCAGAAGGACTCGGGCGCCTCGCTGTTCGGCGTCATCGGCTCCAACCACACCACCAACGAAGAGAACTATCTCTTGCAGAAGTTTGCGCGCACGGTGCTGCGGACCAACCACATGGACCATCACCGCACCGCCGACTTCCCCGCCCTGATGGCCGCGGCGTCGGCCATGACCGGCGACGGTCCGCTGCCGCTGGCGCGTTCGCGGGAGGTTGCCGAGGCCTCTGCGATCCTGGTGATCGGCAATAATCCGACCGATCAGCATCCGCTGCTGGCCTGGAACATTCGAGAGGCGGTGCGGCTGCGCGGGGCCCGGCTGTACCTCATCAACTCGCGCGAGATTCCCTTGCTGCGCCAGGCGTACCGCTTCCTGCCGGTTGCAGCCGGAAACGAACCTGCCGCGATCTCATGGCTGGCAGGAGACGCCGGAAAGGAAGCGCTTCTAACGGGCCGCACAGCCGGCGGGCGCGATGTCACGGCGGATGTGCTCGCCAAATTCCGGGAGGCGTTGTTCGCTGAATCGAATGTCGTTGTCCTGTTCGGCTCCGAGATTCAGGCTGCCGACATCGCAACACTGGTTCGTTTTGGCGGCACGTTGCAGGGCCGCACGCGCTACATCGCGCTGGCCGACTACAGCAACTCGCGCGGCGCTGCGGACATGGGCCTGCTGCCGCACCTGCTGCCGGGCTACCAGCCGGTGAGCAGCGCCGAGGCGCGCGCCAGCTACGAAGCGCGATGGGGCGCTGCGATCCCGGACTTGCCAGGATGGGTATTGTCCGAGATGCTGGCCGCCGCCGAGGCCGGGCGCCTGCCTGCTCTCTACGTCGTGGGGGCTAATCCTTGCAAAGCGAAGGATCCGGCGACGATGCGCGGTAAGACCTTCCTGCTGGTGCAGGATTTATTTCTGACCGAGACGGCCCAAGCCGCCGACGTGGTGCTTCCCGCCGCCAGTTCGTATGAAAAAACAGGCACCAAGACC
>DATMAF010000382.1:0-3568 GCA_035560315.1 Terriglobia bacterium
GGTTGTAGAACACTTCGATGTAGTCGAACAGATCCGCGAAGGCTTCAGCGCGCGTTGCGTAGCGCGTGCCATGCACCCGTTCATTTTTGAGGCTCCCGAAAAAGCTCTCGGCGGGCGCGTTGTCCCAGCAGTTGGCCTTGCGACTCATCGAGCAGGTCATCCCGTATTCGGCGAGCCTCGCCTGGAAGACATGGCTCGCATACTGGCTGCCCCGATCGGAGTGGTGAATGAGCCCCGGCGCTGGCCGCCGACGGAACCACGCCATCGTCAGCGCATCGAGCACGATGTCAGTCGTCATCCTGGGCTTGATCGACCAGCCCACGATCTCGCGGTTGAAGAGGTCAACTACCACCGCCAGGTAGAGCCAGCCCTCGTCGGTCCACACGTAGGTGAGATCGGCCGACCACGCCTGGTTGGGTGCCGCAGGGGTGAACTCGCGAGCAAGCAGGTTCGCCGCCACCGGCAGGTTGTGCTTGGAGTCCGTCGTGGCCTTGTAGCGGCGCTTGTGCCGACCCCGGATGCCGTTCTCACGCATGAGCCGTTCCACCCGTGGATTCGCTGCCGGAAATCCCCGTGCCCGCAGCTCCCGCACCATGCGCGGGGAGCCGTAGGCGCCCTTGAGCTCCTTGTGGATCGCTCTGATCAGGGCCAGCAGGCTGCACATGGGTCAACCGCTTGCGACCGGGGCTGCCTCCGCGTCGCCAAGCACGGTAGCCGCTGACACTTACCGAGAGCGTCTCGCACATCACCGGCAGCGGATAGGCCTTCTTCTGCGCTTCGATCCAGGCGTACTTCATAGCGCATCCTTCGCGAAGTACGCCGTCGCTTTTTTTAGGATCTCGTTCTCCATCCTAAGCCGCGCGTTCTCGGCACGCACCCGCGACAGTTCCATCTGCTCCGGGGTCACCTTCTTCCCGCCCGCGGGATGCAGCTTCCCGGCCTTCGCCGCCTTCACTCAATTGCGCAGCGTCTGCTCGATCAGGCCCAGATCCTTGGCGACCCCGGGAACGCCTTCGCCACCGCTCAGCACACGCTGCACCGCCCCTTCCTTGAACTCGGCGGTGTATTCCTGCTTCGGTATCTTGAACATCATTTCTCCTTCCAGTCAGTTGAGGTTATACCCCACTTCCTGGAAGACGAAATTTCGGGGGAAGCTCATTCTCCTTTCAGCGCCATACAGCGCGCCATCTGGCACTGGTTACCGCCGATTCCATTGCGGGGTTGGGAGCCGGGGCTTTGCAGACGCGAGGTCGTCGGGCCATACCACGACCTTCGCGCCGTCCTGCCATTGAATGAAGAGTCCCTTGTTGGCAAGCTGGTATCCCCGCTCATCGACGGCGTAGTCGCTGAAAATGGTCTTCATCTTGAGCTTCAGCAACTGTTCCCGAAGTTTCTCAGAGTCCAGACTACCGGCCCGTCGGGCGGCCTCCGTGAAAATCTGGCAGCTGCCGTAGGCGCCCGCTGCGTGAAAACTCGGAGCCCTGTTGAACTCTTTTTGATACCCCTCCACGAACTCCTTGATGCCGGGGTTGGGAAGGCTCGGCTCCCACGCCGACAAACCATACGCGAACTCGGCATCCTTCCCGAGTGCCTGCTGGAACTCGGCGACCGCCCCTGAATTACCGAACATCTTGACGTTGATATCCTGCTCTTTCATCTGGCGAGAGACGATGACAAAATCGCCAAGCGATGAGGCGGCCATTCCGAAAACTTCTGCATTCGCAGCCTTGATCTTCGCGAGAATGGGGGAAAAGTCTTTGGTACCCTTGGGATACGTTTCATGAAGAACGACTTTCATGCCGTTTTTCTTGGCGAGCTCGACCGCTCCCTTGCCTGCAGCCTTGGGAAAGAGTGCATCCTCCTCAATGACGGCAACGGTCTTCAGCCCACTGCGGGCGCCTATATCGATCAATCCAGCCAGGAATAGCTCGGCCGGCGGCAACACCATGAATAAGTAACGTCGCCCTTTCTCCCAGATCGAGGTCGTTGCGGCAAGCGGGGAGACGTGCACCATGCGGTGCTTCTCGGTTACTGGCGCAACGGCTTCGGTGTGAGTCGAGCCATACGGCCCCATCACGGCATCGACTTTGTCCTCGGTGATCAGCTTCTCATAGAGATCAATCGCCACTTTTGGGTCCGATTTGTCGTCGTAGATCAGGAATTCGATCTTGCGCCCCAAGAGGCCGCCCTTCTCGTTGATATGCTTCTGGCAGAGCAGGTAGCCGTTGCGCGCGGGAATGCCTTGTGTGGCCAATCCTCCAGTTTGCGACATCGTGGCGCCGATCCGGATCGGCTGGGCCTGGGCCAGCTCGGGTATCGCAACGACAAGCGCAAAACCCAAAGCGATACCTGTGAATGCTTTCAATACCAGCTTGCTTCTCTTGACTCTTTTCATGCTCATCTCCTCTGGCAGCGAGCGGGTGAAGGGAAGGCGTCACCGCAACGCCTGACGTTTACGGTAGCAAGCGGACAGGAGTGTCCCGTTGCCTGGCTGGCGTGAACGCCAATAGCAAATGGATTTATGGAGAATTGGTGTTTGGTCGCTGGACGTCCGTCGCTCTCTTCGGGCGGACTGTGGACGGAAAAAGATGCATACATCCCCTCCCTCCGGCGTAGCCGGGCGCCGCACTTTACCTTCTTATGTCGGCGCAAAGATAGGCGCGCTAATTGGTTTTTTTAACACCCCGGCCTCTCAAATCGCAACGTTTATTTCACCTGTATTTGACGTAGATCAAGTTTCCCGGCACCGTCATGTGTCTACCAATTTTTTCGTTCGTGGCTGACCTACTGGCCGTAACAGATGCCCGGGACGTGTGGTAGAACGTATGGCGTGAAAAAGACGATCGTATATATTCCTAACGACGTAAAGCAGGCTCTCGGTCGGCTGGCGGCTGCACGCGGTGTCAGCGAAGCACAGCTCATTCGTGAAGCAGTGCATGCCCTCATCTCGCAAGCTGCCCCGCCGCGTCCTCGCCTGCCGTTATTCAAGAGCGGGAAACCCAGACTTGCAGAAAGCATCGAGAAGGCGCGATCCGTGCAGAGCGCCGCCGGCAGTTCAAAATTCTTCCGTTCGACGGATAAATCTTTAACAAGGCACCGTCAGCCGACGGCGAGGTAGCGACGCACCACTTCCTCGTTTGACCACAGCTCGTCAAGGGAGCCGGAGAAACGGATGTGTCCCTCATCGAGAACGTAGCCGCGGCTGCCGATGCGGCGCGCGAACTTCACGTTCTGATCGGCGACAAGCAGCGTCACGCCTTCTCCCTGAATCTGGCGGATCGCTTCAATCAGCGTCTTCACCATCAGCGGACTCAAGCCCTCGGACGGCTCATCGAGAATCAAAAGCTCGGGATTTCCCATCAGCGCCCGTCCAATGGCGAGCATTTTCTGCTCCCCGCCGGAGAGACCTGCGCCGCGCTTCAACTTGAGGTCCTGCAGTACCGGGAAAAGCTGGTAAGCGCGCTCCAGGGTCCAGCGTCCTTCGCGCCGCGTCACCTGGCGCACGATCTTCAGATTCTCCTCCACGGTGAGCTCGGCAAAGATGCGGCGATCATCCGGGATATAACCG
>DATMAF010000383.1:0-6706 GCA_035560315.1 Terriglobia bacterium
TACGCGGAGCGATCATCAGGAGCGCAGCGCAAATACCGCCACGCAGTAGCCCGCACTGCCGTAGTCCCGAGCGGAGCCGCAGGCGCAGCGAGCGCCCTCAGGGGCTGAAGCTCCTGAGCAGGCAGCTATGGGCATGGCTGAAGCCATGCCCTTACGATTTTTGTTGGGAGTGAGCATGAAACCGGAGTTTCAGGTTGGACTAAGGCACGAAATCGTTGAAGAGACGCTGCCGCAGCACGCCGCGCCGCATCTGGCCAAGCCGGTCTTCTCGACCCCGGCCATGGTCGGCTTCATGGAGCGCTGCTCGGTGGGGCTGATCAAGCCGTATTTAGAAGAGGGCGAGAACTCGGTCGGCTTCCGCATCTGCGTCACGCACATCGCCGCGACGCCCATCGGCCAGAAGGTGCGCGTTACGTCTACCGTTAAGGCCATCGAAGGCCGCCGCATCACCTTCGCCGTCGAAGCCTTCAATGAGAAGGAAAAGATCGGCGAGGGCGAGCACACCCGCGTCCTCATCCGCCCGAAGTAAGGATACGACAAGCAAGAAGGCGCGGCCTCTCAGCTCGCTCTTGGAACTTAGTCGATCAGGAGGTGCTACTGTCCAGAAGAGAAGATCCTACGGAAACGTGAATTGCCTGCGGATTACGCCCACGAAAAATGCAAGAAAGGAACTGGTTGCTGATTATAAAACCGTCGGGTTTCACCTTAACAGAGAACAGGCTATTGCACCAGCAACGAATTTGCTGAATGCAGCCAGGAAATCGAATGATATTGATGTAACGGGATACAGGCAAAGAACCCTCATTACAGTGACTGGAACGGGATCAGGAACACAGAATAAGGGCGGGCTGGGTGGGCGCTCCCTCAGGGACGCGGCTCGGATTGGCGGATCAGCAGGTGGGCGTAATTGAAGCTTTCGGCCAGGGCGTGGAAGCTGGCCTCGACAATGTTCTCATTCACGCCGACGGTGCCGAAGCGCTTGCCGTTCACGGACGACTCGATCAGCACGCGCACCCGGGCGGCAGTCCCGCGCAGTTCGGGCAGTTCCACCGGAATGATGCGGACCTTGTAGTCTTCCAGGCGCAGCCCGGCCAGCTCCGGAAACTTGCTGGTCAGCGCGCCGCGCAGCGCCACGTCCAGCGCGTTCACCGGGCCGTCGCCGTAGCCCATCTGGGTTACTTCCTCCCCGTTCACGCGCAGCCGCACAATGGCGCAGGACTCCAGCGTCCCGTCGCTCCGGCGCGTTACGTCGGTGCGGTACTCGATGAGGTCGAAGATGGCGGTCTTCTCGCCGCGCGCCTCGCGGATGAGCAGTTCGAGCGAGCCGTCGGCGGCTTCAAAGGCGTAGCCCTGGTGCTCCAGGCGCTTGATCTTTTCGACGATCTCGCGCGCCAGCGCATCTTTTTTCTTGATGCCAAGGCCCTCGAGCGCCTGGACATGCGCCGTCCCGGCCAGGTCCGAAACCAGGAACTGCCGCTGGTTGCCGACTGCTTCCGGGTCGATGTGCTCATACAGGCGCGGGTTCTTGAGCACCGCGTCCACGTGCACCCCTCCCTTGTGCGCAAAGGCGGCGTCGCCGACATAGGGCTGGCGGATGTCGGGCGGCAGGTTGGCCAGTTCATACACCAAGCCGGAAAGCGCCTTCAGCTTGGAAACGTCGACATTTCCCTGGGTGGGAATCCCGCTCTTGAAGAGGTTGGCAAGAATGGTGATGAGGTTGGCGTTGCCCACCCGCTCGCCGATGCCGTTGACGGTGCCCTGCACCATCTGCGCGCCTTCATGGATGGCGGCGATGCTGTTGGCAACGCCGTAGCCCATGTCGTTGTGGGTGTGGATGCCGAGCCGCGCGCCGGGAAATTGGCCGGCGACATCGCGCACGATCCCGGCCAGTTCGGTGAAGTCAGTGCCGCCGTTGGTGTCGCACAGCACCAGGTAGCTGGCTCCGGAGGCGTGCGCCGAGCGCAGCGTGCAGAGGGCGTACTGGCGGTCCTGTTTGTAGCCGTCGAAGAAATGCTCGGCGTCGTAGATAACTTCCTTGCCGTGCTGGGCCAGGAACCGCACCGAGTCGGAGATCATCCGCAGGTTCTCTTCCGGGGTGGTCTGCAAGGCCTCGGCCACCTGGAAGGGAGAGCTCTTGCCGAAGATGGTCACCACCGGCGTGTTGGCCTCGATCAGCAGGCGCAGGTTGGGATCGTCCTCCGCCGGGGCGTCCTTCTTGCGGGTGCTGCCGAAGGCGGCGATCCTGGCATAGTGCAGCGGAACGCGCTGAATCTTCTGGAAGAATTCAATGTCCTTGGGGTTGGAGCCGGGCCAGCCGCCTTCGATGTAGTCAAAGCGCAGCTCATCCAGCTTGCGGGCAATCTGGATCTTGTCGTCGACCGAAAGGGACATCCCGCTGCCCTGCGTGCCGTCCCGCAAGGTGGTGTCATAGACGGCGATCGGTGCTTTCAGCATAAACGGGTCCGGGCCACGGGCCTCTTTCTTGCAAGTCGCTTGGGTGGAAAAAAGACCCCGCCTCAATCCGTTAGAATACGCGAGTTTTCGCGGGGACTCAAGCGGCGCCGCGGGCTGGTTTCAGCTTTCTAACGAGCTTCCAGAACAAACGCCACGCCGCGCTCGCGGTTCAATTGCTGGGTCAAGGGCTGGTCCAGGCGGTCGAGCGGTACGGACAGGCGCTGGCCCGGCTCCAGCGCATAATAGAGCCAGTCTCCCTCCAGCCAGTAATCCACCACAATGAGCACGGTGTGGTCCTTGAAGGCCAGCAGCGTCCGCGGCCTTTCCGCCGGCAGGGACGAGGAACCAGGGGAGTCGGGCGAGCGAGGCGCGGCGGAATTCGGCGCGGCCCCGGAGGCGCCGGCAGCCGCTCCCGCCACCACTTCGGTCTGATAGACAGAATAGGGAATGTAGTAAGGCACGGCATAATAAATCACATCGCCGCTCCCGCGCCGGCGGCGATACTTGCGGCGCTCTCTGTCGAAATCCTGCGCCGGGGCATGCAGCGACGGCAGGCCCCCAGGAAAGTTGACATTGGGATGTGGGGAGCGGAAACCCGGTGGGAGTGGTTGCATGCTCGGCATGGGTTGCAATCCGGGGTGGTTGATGTTGCTTACTCCGGGAGGCAGCGCCACCATCGGAAAGCCCTGCCAACCGACGGTGCGGCCCAGGCGGTCCGCAAAGTCGGTGTTCGTAACGGTCCCAACGGGCTTTGGCGCGTGGGGGGAGGCAGGCTCGCGCGGAGTGGAAACGGAAGGGGCCTGCCGCGGCGTCCTGCCGGCATGCAATCCCGGAGCGGGAGGACGGTTGGAGGCAGCGCCGCTTCCGGGCACTTGTGGTCCGACCCCTTGGGATCTGGCCTCCGCAACCCAAAGCAGGGAAATTCCGAAGACCAGCAAGCCAACCGCGACGGGTGTCGACTGTCTTGTCATAGCCACCCCCTGCCAACAGGGTACCCCTGCCGCGAGGGGGTCTGCAACCCCCCCCTCGCGGAGACGAGCAGCGGCAACGATTGTGAAGTGGAACGGCCGGTTGCGGTTACGGCTTGAAGCCATCCGCAGCCCGGATTTCGATGGTGTAGCGGGCCGTGGTGGGCGGGTACAATCCATCGTTAATGCCGGAGAAAGTCTCCACCGCTCCGGGCGGCAACTCTCCCGGGAGCGTCCCGGAGCCTTGGTGAATCTGGTTCCCGGCGGCGTCATAGTAGGTGGTGACATACTGGAGGTTGCGGTAGGTGATCTCGCGGGACCGGTTCGAAATTTGCAGGTCCCAGATGGCCATCGTGTTGGTCTGATCCCGTCCCAAATTGTTCCTCACAATGACCAGATCCATCTGGTGGTTGGCGTCCGGCACCGGCGTGTTCGCTGGCCGAGCCGCGGGCGGGGGCGCCTGCGTCTGGGTGGTCGCCGGCTCCGCGCCGTGAAAATAGGCAAAGTAGACGCCGGCCAGCACAGCCATCATGACCACAATCACTCCCGCTACCAGCTTGGTATTGGCGCCGCTTGGTTCTTGTTGTGCGGTTTCGAACATCCTGTGCTTCCTCCCCTCGCAGATCCGTTGCGCCTTCCGGCTCTCAAATTGGCGGCAAAATTGTACAACGGAACCGTTGAAATCCAAAAACAATTTCTGGAGCGCGGCTTCCCCCGCAGCGCGGCTGACTGTGGCAGCGCTGCGGCTGGAACGGCCCGCCGCGGCTGCCCTTCTGCCCGAGTGAGGGTGCAGACGGCGGGCAGCGCCACGTCAACTTCCCAGTTTTTCGGAGATGACTTTGGCCTGGGTGAACAACAGCAAGTAGTCCCTGCCGCCGGCCTTGGAATCCGTGCCGGACATATTGAACCCCCCAAAGGGATGCCCGCCCACCAGCGCGCCGGTGCACTTGCGGTTGAAATACAGATTGCCCACGTGAAACCGCTCGCGGGCCTCCTCCAGCCGTTCGCGGGAGCGCGAATAGACAGCCCCCGTTAGGCCGTACTCGGTCTGGTTGGCAATATCCAGAGCCTGCTCGTAAGTCTCGGCGGGGATCACGGCCAGCACCGGGCCGAAAATCTCCTCCTGCGCGATGCGCGCCTGGGGCGGCACGTCGATGAAAACGGTGGGCTCGATGAAATACCCCTCTCCCGGCGCGCGGCGGCCGCCCGCGAGCAGCTTGCCTTCGGCCATGCCGATTTCGATGTAGCGCAAGATGGATTTCATCGCGGACTCGTTGATCACGGGGCCGAGATAGTTTTCGCGGAGGTCCGTCGGGCCGATCCGGACGCCCGCCACCCGCTGGCCGAGACGCGCCACGAAGTCGTCATAGACCTCGCGCATCACAATCGCCCGGGAGCAGGCGGAGCATTTCTGACCCTGAAAACCGTAGGCGGAAACAAAGACTCCTTCGACGGCCGCCGCCAGATCGGCGTCCGCGGCGACGATGATGGCGTCCTTGCCGCCCATCTCGGCGATGACGCGCTTGATCCAGATCTGGCCGGGAGCGGTCCGCGCGGCCAGCTCATTGATTTCCAGGCCGACCTCCTTGGAGCCGGTAAAGGCGATGAACCGCGTTCGGGGATGGCGCACCAGGGCATTGCCCACCGTGCCGCCGCTGCCGGTTAAAAAGTTCACGACCCCGGGCGGAAGCCCAGCTTCTTCCAGAAGCCCAACGAATTGCGCCGCGACGGCCGGAGAATCGCTCGAAGGCTTCAGGACCACCGTGTTGCCCGCCACCCAGGAGGCGGTGGTCATGCCGGTGAGAATCGCCAGCGGGAAATTCCAGGGGGGGATTACGGCGCCGACCCCCAGCGGGATATAGCGCAACTCGTTGCGCTCGCCAGGCACCGGGGTCAGCGGCTGGGGGCCAGCCAGGCGCAGCATCTCGCGGGCGTAAAATTCGCAAAAATCAATGGCCTCGGCGGTATCGGCGTCCGCTTCCGCCCAGTTCTTGCCCACCTCCAGGACCATCCAGGCCGACAGCTCGAACTTCTTGCGCCGCAACAGGGAAGCCACCCGCAGCAGCAGCCCGGCGCGCTCCGCCGCCGGAACCCGCTGCCAGCTTTGGAACCGTTCAGCGGCGGCCTCCACAGCACGCGCGGCCAGTTCCGGCGTCCCCTTCTGAAAGATCCCCACGACCTGGTCCGGGCGCGCCGGATTGATCGAACGGAACTTCTCCGCGGTCCGAATCCGTTCCCCGTTGATGACGATCTCGTACTCGCGTCCCAGTTGGCTGCGCACCTTGGCGAGCGCTTCTTCCATGGCCCGCACCTGCTCCGGCTGGGAAAAATCCGTGAGGGGCTCATTGCGGAACTCCCCCAGGGAGTTGCTGTTCTGGAATTCCGCCCCGGCCGTCTGTTCTGCGATCTTGATGCTCATCCAAACCTCCTGACCCGCCGCCAGCCATGCTAGCATGGCTGGTGGCCTCCGCGGGAGCATTCAAAGCGGGCCGGCGGGGTGGTGGTTTCAGGCTAGTCTGCTGCCGGGAGGCTATCTCGCCGCGGCGGGTGTGGCGGCCTCCGCAGCGGCGCCGGCATCGGGCTTGAACTGCTTGTAATTCTCGTAGCGGATGATCATGCGGATGCGCTGCGGACCGTTGGCGAAATACAGGGTGTCATCTGCTCCGGTCCAGGTGGGAAACCAGTATTTGCCGTCGATCTGCTCGCGGTAGGTTTCAAAGCGCGGGAACAGATTTTCCTGCCCGTTCCTGCGGATGTCGGGAATCGCCTTGCCGTAGGTTTTCACGATCTGATAGTCCCGGTCGTCCACCCACACCATGCCGTCGAAGTAGCGGCGGCCCGGCTCCAGCTTCTTGGGTCCGACACGGAAGACCAGGGTTGGAATCTCGTCGATTTTCTGGCGGCCTTGGTAAACCACGTTATAATTCGGCAGTTCCTCCGCCGTCAGCACGAACGGCTGGATCCCTTTGAGGTCGCGTTCGTCTTCGGGCGAGATGGCAATCCGGCGCAAGGTGGAGACCGGCGCATAGACTACTTTTTCGGTCCGCCGCCCGCCGGGTGTAAAGGTGAAGTCGGATTGAATCTCGTACGTGCCGCCCACAGTGCCGTCCGGGGTGATCTCCTGGACCTTCACAATCTGGCGGTAGGTGTAATTTTCCCGAGCGCGGCGGAATTCGCTCTCCTTTTGCGCGAACCGGCGGATGACTTCCTGCAAATCGGGCTTCGGAACCGCGGCCGGTTCTGAGGCAATGGCTGGGGAACCACTCTCCGGCGGAACCTCCTGG
>DATMAF010000384.1:0-3268 GCA_035560315.1 Terriglobia bacterium
CGCACCAGCCACTACATCGCCATCGACACCGTCCGGGACGAGCTCTTCGTTCCCAACCCCTTCGCGCAGGCGATCCTCGCCTTTCGCGGCGGCGCCACGGGCGATGAGGCCCCGCTGCGCGTGATCCAAGGCCCCAAGACGCTGCTGAGCCAGCCGGACAACGTGGCGGTGGACTCCGTTCACCGCGAGCTCTACATCGCACAGTTCACGACCGATTCCATCATGGTCTTCCGCAGCGATGCGCAAGGCGACGTGGCGCCGCTGCGCATCCTGCGGGGGCCCCGGACGCAACTGGACCGGCCGATCCGCGTGGAGGTAGACCCGGTGAACAATGTGATGGCCGTGACCAATGATTCCGCCATTCTGATCTTCGAGCGGACGGCCAGCGGGGATACGCCCCCCAAGTGGGTTCTTTCCGGACCAAAAACCGGCCTCGGGACCCGCTTCGGCACCCGCGATGTGAAGCTGTTTCCGGAAGGGAAAAAGATCGTGGCCAGCGCGCGGGCCGGCCGCGGCGGCCAGCGGGGAGCTGGCCGCGGCGATGCGGAGGGCGAGGGAGGCTTCGGCGGCCAGCGGTTCATCGGAGTGTGGAATTACGGCGACCATGGCGATGTGGAACCCTGGGCCATGCTGCCGGCCACACCGACAAGCCGGGTCCCCGGCAGCCGGCTGGCGCTCAATCCGGAGGGGAACGAGCTGATCGTCGGGGGAGGCGGCGTGATCCGTGTCTACCGCCTGCCGGAGATCTTCCGGCGCGCCGATTGAGCCGGCCGCGCGAGCCGTCGTTGGCAATCCAGTCGTCCCGTCCGCTTCCGGCCGTCCAGGGAGCGGACTCTGCGCCAACAGGCGGAAACAAACCAGGAGGAAGCGGAAACTGGAAACGGAAGACTTTCGCGTGGATGAGGGTCAGCGGGTGCGGCTGAAGCAATGGCCCACTCGGGTCCCCGACTTCTATGATTCCAAGGAAGACTACGAAGAGCGCCTGCAAAAGAACATCTCAGAGCTGAGCGCGCTGCAAAAGTTGCTGTATGCGCACAACCGCTACGCGCTGCTGCTGATCTTCCAGGCGATGGACGCCGCCGGGAAGGACAGCGTCATTCAGCACGTCATGTCGGGCGTCAACCCGCAGGGCTGCCAAGTCTACAGCTTCAAACACCCCAGCGCCGAGGAGCTGGACCACGACTTCCTGTGGAGAACCACCCGCAGCCTCCCCGAGCGGGGGCGTATCGGCATCTTCAACCGCTCCTATTACGAGGAGGTGCTGATCGTCCGCGTCCACCCCGAGATCCTGCGCAGCCAGGCGCTTCCGGAAGAGGCGATGAACGGCGGCGACCTCTGGAAAGGTCGCTTCCGCTCCATCGTGGATCTGGAGGATCACCTGCACCGCAACGGCACCCGCATCGTGAAATTTTTCCTGCATCTGTCGAAGGAAGAGCAGCGGCAGCGCTTCCTGGCGCGCATCGACGACCCGGACAAGAACTGGAAGTTCCGCATGGGAGACCTCCAGGAACGCAACCTGTGGAACGATTACCAAAAGGCCTATGAGGATTGTCTCGAAAACACCAGCACGAAGCGCGCGCCGTGGTACGTGGTGCCCGCCGACGACAAAAAGAACACCCGCCTGATCGTCTCGCAGGTGATCGTCGAGACCCTGCGGGAGCTGAAGCTCAGCTATCCGAAACCCACCGCCAAGCACCGCAAGGAACTGCTTGCCATCCGCAAGCTGCTGGAGACGTAGCGCCCCGCAGCCCTCTGCGCATCGCTCTGCTATAATTCATGCTGGGGGATTTTCAACTCCCCAGCGCAGAGCGCGCCATGCCTTTTCATCTGGTCAGCAGCTACACGCCGCGCGGGGATCAGGCCGCCGCCATCGAGCAGCTTGTGGCGGGCGTGCAGGCCGGCGAGCAGCACCAGGTGCTGCTGGGCGTCACCGGCTCCGGCAAGACCTACACCATGGCCAAGGTCATCGAGCGCATCAACCGGCCCACGCTGGTCATGGCCCACAACAAAACCCTGGCGGCGCAGCTCTATCAGGAGTTCAAGGCGTTCTTCCCGGACAACGCCGTCGAGTACTTCGTCAGCTATTACGACTATTACCAGCCGGAGGCCTACATCGCCGCGACCGACACCTATATCGAGAAGGAAGCGACCATCAACGACGAACTCGACCGTCTGCGCCTGTCGGCCACCCGGTCGCTGTTCGAGCGGCGCGACTGCATCATCGTCGCGAGCGTCTCCTGCATCTACGGCCTCGGCTCGCCGGAGGCCTACTACGGCATGCTGCTGTTCCTGGAGAAGGGCCAGAAGATTTCCCGCGCGTCGATATTGAAACGCCTCGTCGAGATGCAGTACGAGCGCAACGACGCCGACTTCAAGCGCGGCACGTTCCGCGTGCGCGGCGATGTGATCGAACTGTTCCCCACCTACGACGACTTCGCCTACCGCATCGAGATGTTCGGCGATGAGATCGAGAAGCTCTCGCGCATCGACCCGCTCTTTGGCCAGGTGAAGCAGACCTACCAGCGCCTGCCGGTCTATCCCAAGACGCACTATGTGATGACTGCGGAGACGCGCGACACGGCCATCGAGCGCATCCTGGCGGAGCTCGACTGGTGGATTCCGCAGCTTGAGCAGCAGGGCAAACTTCTGGAGGCCAAGCGCCTCCGCCAGCGCACCCTGTTCGACGTGGAGATGATGCGGCAGATCGGCTACTGCCACGGCATCGAGAATTATTCGCGCCACTTCACCGGCCGCCAGCCGGGCGAGGCGCCGCCCACCCTGCTCGACTACCTGCCGCGCGACGCCCTGCTCTTCATCGACGAAAGCCACCAGACCGTCCCGCAGTTGCGCGGCATGTACGAGGGCGACCAGACCCGCAAGCGCAACCTGGTGGAATACGGCTTCCGCCTGCCGAGCGCGCTCGACAACCGCCCGCTCAACTTCGCCGAGTTCGAGCAGCGCGTCCACCAGGTCATCTACGTTTCGGCCACGCCCGGCCCCTACGAGCTGACCAAGTCGGGGGGCGTGGTGGTGGAGCAGCTCATCCGGCCTACGGGCCTCGTGGACCCGGAGGTCGAGGTGCGCCCGGTGAAAGGCCAGATCGACAACCTGCTGGGGGAGATCCGCGAGCGCGTGGCGCGCAAGGAACGCGTGCTGGTCACCACGCTCACCAAGCGCATGGCCGAGGACCTGGCGGAGTATTACTCCGAGGTCGGCGTGCGCTGCCGGTATCTGCACTCGGAAATCGACACGCTCGACCGCGTGAAGC
>DATMAF010000385.1:0-2609 GCA_035560315.1 Terriglobia bacterium
CCCAAGAGCATGGTGAAAAGCCCCACCGGGGTCTTTTACGACTGGAAGAACGATGAAGTCTGGGTTTCCAACTTCGGCAATCACACCGCCACGGTCTACGACGCGATGGCCAACGGGGATGTGCCCCCCAAGCGGATCATCCGCAGCGCCCCGCTGGACGTGGGGACGCCGAATATCGGCAACGCCTTTGCGCCCTCCTATGATTCCAAGCGCGATCAACTGATCGTGCCCAACTGAGTGTCCCATCCGCAGATTGCGATCTTCGCCAGGCTGGCGGATGGAAATGCGGCTCCGGTTCGGGCGGTGGCAGGACAGAAAGCGCTGCTGGCGCGCACGGCGCACGGCTCCGACTATGATCCGGTGCGCGACGAGTTCATGATCACCAATTTTTACGCCCAGGCGGTCCAAATCTACCGCGGCGATTCCGACGGCGAGGTCCCGCCGGTGCGGATTATTCAGGGGCCCAAGACCACCTTGGTGAATCCCGACAAGGTCATGATGGACCATGTGAACGACGAGATCTACGTGCCGCAAGGCAGCCGGGTGGTGGTCTTTGAAGGCGGCGCCTCCGGCGATGTGGCGCCCAAACGGGTGCTGGGTCCGATTCGGGGCCTGGGGGCCTCCAACGTGGACATCGACCCGGTGCACAATCTGCTGGTCATCGGAGGCGGTGCCGGGCAGGCCGGAGCCCGCTTCCAGATCTTCGACCGCACCGCCTCCGGCCCCGACGCCAAACCGAAATGGGTGATCCAGGGACCGAACACCGGCCTGCAGCGGCTGCAAGGGCCGCATGCAGTGCAGCCGAGCCGCGGCTTGATCATTGCCGGCGTGCGCACCCTGGAAGAGTTGGGCGGGCCGGACAATTTCGTGGGCGTGTGGGATGAGATGAAAGGCGGCGACGTGCCGCCCCTCTTCAAGATCGGCGGCCCCAATGTCCTGTTGCAGCAGGTGCGGGGCGTAACGCTGAACTTCAAGCACAAGGAATTGATTGTCAGCGACAAGCGCATCAATGGGGTCCTGACGTATTATTTCCCGGAAATTTTTTAGGGAATCGCGGCGGGACTCTGGGTCAGGTCAACGGGGAAGAAGCGGCAAACGGGGCCGTTCTTCGACAGTGTAGCAGCCGATACAACAGGGGAGGCATAAGCCGATGCGAGTAAGCAGAGGTTTGCTTGCAGTCGCGCTGGTGTTGGTGTGGACGGCCGCCGCGGCGGCGCAAGTCACCACAGGAACCATTCATGGAACCGTCAACGACGCCACCGGAGCGGTGCTGCCGGGCGTCAAGCTGGAAATCGTGAACGAAGCCACCGGCGCCGTGCGCATCACGAGCAGCGATGCCGGGGGGCGCTACTCCGCCCCGCTGCTGCCGGTGGGAAGCTACAAGGTCACCGCCAGCATCGAAGGCTTCCAGACCGAGGTGCGCAGCGGCGTGGTGCTGCGGGTCGGCCAGGACGCGGTGGTGGATATGCGCCTGCAAGTCGGCCAGGTCACGCAAACCGTGGAGGTGACCGGCGAGGCTCCGCTGGTGCAGACCACCGAATCCACGGTCAGCTACGTGGTGGAAGAATCGGTGATTCGCGAACTGCCGCTCAACGGGCGGGATTTGAGCCAGCTCATCCTGCTGAATCCGGGCGTGAACCAATCCCAGACCGCCGGCAGCCAGGCCTACAACGGCTATGGCAAGCGCATCAGCATTTCCGGGATGCGGGGCGAAGACAACACCTACTTGATGGACGGGCAGCTCATCGGAGACTTCCGCCGCCACATCCCCGCCGGGCCGTCGGGGGCCCTGCTGGGACTGGAGTCGGTGCAGGAGTTCCAGGTGCTGACCAATTCGTTCAGCGCCCAGTACGGCCGCGCGCTGGGCGGGGTCTTCAACGCCGTCTCCAAGTCCGGCACCAACAGTTGGCATGGCAGCGCCTACGAGTACCTGCGCAACGACAAGCTGGACGCCCGGAACTTTTTCGACCGGCAGGAATCGCCAGACGATCCGCGCCTGCCGCCCTTCCGACGCAACCAGTTTGGAGCCACCCTGGGCGGCCCCATCCGGCGCGACCAGACGTTCTTTTTTGTGGCCTATGAAAGCACGCGCGAGGTGCTGACGGAAACCGAGTCGCCCATCACGATGGATGCGGACCTGCGGCGCGGCATCCTGAAGGCCAACGGCGTGCCAACCGGCACCACCGTCGCCGTCAATCCCATCATGCAGCCCTACATTGACCAGTTCCCGCTGCCGACCCCGGGAGGGCGGGCCTTCGGCGACGGAACCGCCGAGCATGTCTATCAGTACAAACAGCCGACCACGGAACACTTCGGGCAGACCCGGGTGGATTTTCCCTCCCTGACCGCCAGCGATTCCTTCTTTGTGCGGTTCATGGCGTCGGATTCAGAGGGCAATTCTTCCGCGGACTGGCCGGGATTCGAGCAAGTCTCGAGCAATGGCTCCTGGGCGTTCACGCTTTCGGAAACGCACATCGTCTCGCCGGCGGCTCTGAACACCGTCCGGCTCCACTTCAGCCGCGTGTTTCCCTTCGACACCGGGACCGCGCCGCCGCCCGGACCGGGCATCACCGTGGTTCCCGGCCAGTCCGACCCGCCCGAAATCAGCG
>DATMAF010000386.1:0-7481 GCA_035560315.1 Terriglobia bacterium
CTGGTGCGCAGTTCCTACCATGCCCGCACGCAGCTCGCCGCCGCATGCGACTCGAATCCCCCGACACAGTAAAGTGATGGGATGGGTCGTTATCCGCTCCTTTTTTTGATCCAATGGGGGAATAACGGATCCAGAAAGAAATAGCTGCCTTTGTAGCGATCCAGAATATCCCTCGAATCGAGTGCCTGGAGGGCCTTCTGAACACTCGATGCCGGCCCCAGCCGGAATTCTTGCCGAACGGCATGGGAATAGATTTCCGCGGCTCCACGGTGGGCAATGGCCTGCAAAACTGCGCGTTGCCGGGCTGATAGCTGCTCCCATTGCA
This sequence comes from Terriglobia bacterium, assembly GCA_035560315.1. Classification (GTDB taxonomy): domain Bacteria; phylum Acidobacteriota; class Terriglobia; order 2-12-FULL-54-10; family 2-12-FULL-54-10; genus DATMAF01. The sequence continues at coordinate 326 of DATMAF010000386.1, forward strand.
GTTCATAATAGGTGGCTTGGCTTGCCACCAGACCATCGACAATCCTAGTTACGTCCTCTGCATTGAGAAGCTGTTTGTCCTGCAACTCTGCATAATCCCAGAGTTCATGCGCAATGCGCTGGACGTCGTAAGGGATCAAATCCGACGAAGTCAGCAGGGTGCGGAGTCCTGCTTCCTCAAGCGTCCGGCCTCTCTTGCGAAATTGTGACACGATAAATTCCTTCCAGTCTGCTGAGGAAATTTTGTCAAGGAACATCCGCGGGCCTGCCTTATGGAAGGGACGATTCGACGAAAGCATTTCCTCCACCAGGGATGGCTGCGACCCCACAAAAACATATCCGACCTTCCGTTGTTTCTGAACTTCATTCCAGATTGTATTCTCTACAGAATTGCCGTTGAACTGTGAGACCTGTTGGAATTCGTCCAAGCAGATCGCCATGCGGAACCCGCCGTGGCGAGTCAGTTCTCCTGGTAAGGCGAAAATCTCTGGAGCAAGTGGAGAAGGGTCCGTTTCGGCGGCTCTGCCGAGCGACAGGCTGATTTCACCGCTGGCCATATCGATGCTGGCCTGGGGTTTGACGCGTTGAACGAAGCGCCTAACCCATTCTTTGGTTTGTTGCCATGGGCCGGCTGCGCGAATCACTTTCTCAGCAAACTTTTCCAAAAACTGCGCGTAGCTGGAATAGCTACTGACGGTCAGGTTTACGGTACGGATGTGTCTCTTGCTCAATCTGAGCAATGCCGCCGAGACCAGGGAGCTTTTGCCGAATCGTCGCGGGGAAAGTAAAAAAACCTTCTGGCCGTCGGCCAGGTCTCGCACCAGTTGATCGAGTTCCGCAGTCCGGTTTACGAAGTCCTTCTCTTCGATGACCTCGCCAAATACAAACGGGTTTTCAGCACGGCCCATTGGTTACGCTGGATAGCGTAACGCTAATTGGCATAATAATCAATTTAAATTACGCTAGATAGCGTAACGCCAGTCGGCGTAACGCAGAAGCCTGGCTATTCCGGATCCGGGCCGCAGACGATCTGGGTGAGGGTGTGAAAGTGATGGCCCATGATGGCGAAGGTGATGGCGCGGTCGAAGGCGTGGCGGTAGCGGGTGGCGGATTCCAGGAAAAACTTCCAGTACGCCCAGCGCGCCTGCCCCAGCACGCCTTGCCGGAGGATGGAGCGCGCCAGCGCTTTGTAGTCGGACCAGCGGCGCGGGCCTTTGCGCCCCTGGCCGCGCGGAATCTGCGCCAGATAGCGGCGGGCGCGCTCGTAGTAGGCGTTGGGCTCATAGATGCGCCGCAGGATGGAGCGGTAGCCTTCGATCAATTTCTGGGGGTTCATCTTGGGGATGAAGTTGAGCCGCAGGTCCATGTTGTTTCCGCTGTGATCTTCCAGCAACCGTCCCTCGCGCTGGAGGCGGCGGTATAACTGCGTGTTGGGCAGAGCCGAAAGCAGCCCCACCATGGCCATCGGAATGGCGCTTTCCTGAATGAACTCCACCTGGCGGTCGAAAATCTCTTCCGGGTCGCTGTCAAAGCCGACAATGAATCCCGCCATCACTTCCATGCCGAAGCTTTGGATGCGCTGCACGCTTTCCATCAAGCTGCGGCGGGTGTTCTGATGCTTCTGCGCCTCTTTCAGGCTCGCTTCCACCGGCGTTTCAATTCCCAGGAAGACGCGCGTGAAGCGGGCCTGCTGCATCAGAGCCATCAGTTCGGCATCGTCGGCCAAGTTGAGCGAGGCCTCGGTGTAGAAGGTGAAGGGGTACTTCTGGCGGTTGTTCCAGGCCGCCAGTTCCGGGAGCATCTCCTTCACCTTCGCTTTGTTGCCGATGAAGTTGTCATCCACGATGAAAACGGCGCCGTGCCAGCCGCGCGCCCGAAGCTGCTCCAGTTCCGCGATGACCTGAGCCGCCGACTTGGTGCGGGGCTTGCGGCCGTAGATTTCAATAATGTCGCAGAACTCGCAATTGAACGGGCAGCCCCGGGAGTACTGGATGGCCATGGCGCTGTAGTGGTTGAGGTCGATCAGGCTTAAATCCGGCAGGGGGGTGAGGCTGAGCTGCGGGCGCGCCGGGGCCTCGTAGCGATCTTTCGCCGTTCCGCGCTCCAGGTCTTCGACCAAGCCCGGTACGATCTCCTCGGCTTCCCCGACCACCACATGGTCGGCATGCTGCGCTAACTCCGGGACGCTGGAAGCCACCGGCCCTCCGATCACCGTGCGCAGGCCGCGAGCGCGGCAGCGGTCCAGGGTCTGAATCAGCTCATCCTTGTGAATGAGCATGCCGCTCAACATGGCCACATCCGCCCACTCCAGATCGGCGTCGGTCAGAGGGCGGATATTGGTGTCCACCAGTCGCTTCCGCCAATGCGGCGGAAGCAGGGCGGCAACCGTCAGCAGCCCCAGCGGAGGGTAAAGCGATCGCTTCCCCTCAAACGGGAGGGCATGCTTGAAGCTCCAGTAGGTATCGGGCCATTCCGGATATATCAGCAGGGCATTCATTGCGTCCGCAGGGCTCCCTCAGACAAAGATCTCTCAGCATAGCCTATTCAGACCGCGAAACTCAATGAAGAACAATGCGGGGAACCATTTTCCAGGCCTGGCGCCTTAAAACTGGCACTCCCACAGCGAGCGCACAGCAGGCACTTACTTGGAACACCTCCAAGACCAAATCGATTTCTGGGATAGAATGAAGCGGTCGGCCGATAGAGCCCTTCAGGGGGAAGCCATATGGTTTTGTCAATGACCGGAGACCGGCGTCAGGGAAGACGGTATCTCGTTGTAGGGACATCGGTTATATCCACTTCTGAGGGGCAGTTCCAGGCCGATTTGATCAACCTGGGAGCGGGCGGCATGTTGGCCTTTTGCGATTCCTCCCCCGCGCTGGGCGAAGAGGCGGAGGTGCGTCTCCAGTTGCAAGACTATCCCCTCGAAGTTCAGACAAGAGCCCGGGTGCTGCATAGCGCCCCCGGACTGGTTGGGCTGAGTTTCCTTGAAGAGGCGGAATCGCTGGAAGAAGTGCTTCTGTGGCTGGAAGCCGGTTTCCTGGCCTGCCTTATCTGACTCCTGCTGCGAACAAACTCCTGACCGGCACGTATCATCATCCTGCTCGTCCTTGCTGCTCATCCTTCCGAGGCAGCGAAAAGCGCCCTTCACAATCCTTCGGCATGCGGCCACCGGCAGAGACTTCTTACTTTACACAGACACTATCGGCCTGTGCTTGCCCGCTTCTGTGATATTTTACTAAGGGATTGGTAGGACATTCCCCCCGCAGTTTGCCTGAAAAGGCGAAGGCGAGACGCAATTCCGGTCGGCGCTTCGCCGGGTTTCGCCTGGCAGCACAAAATCGAGGACCTCATGCCCCAACCACACTATGACATTGCCATCCTGGGAGCCGGACTGGCCGGACTGGCGCTGGCGCGCCAGACGCTTTTGCGGGCCAACAAGACGATCCTGCTGCTCGACCGTTCCGCGGAGGTTCCCCGGAAGCGGCAGAAGCTCGGGGAGTCCACCGTGCAAGTGGGTGGCTACTACCTCTCCAAGGTGCTGGACCTCGAAGAGTACCTGATGCAGGAGCAGTTTCTGAAATACAACCTGCGGTTCTATTGGAAACGGCCCGGGAGTCGCAACAACAGCATCGAGGACTACGACACCGCCTACATCCGCATGATGTCCAACATTGCGGGCTACCAGGTGAATCGCAACACCCTGGAAGCCGAGTTGCTGCGGTTAAATTGCGCCAACCCCTTGTGCACGTTCCATCCCGGAATCAGGGATCTGGACGTCGCGCTCTCCGAGCAGGGCCCTCATGCACTCTGCTATACGGTGGGGGGAGAGCGGATTGCGGCTACCGCAGACTGGGTGGTGGACACCAGCGGCCGGGGCAAGTTTCTCGCGCGCCGCAAGGCGCTCGGCCAGCCCAGCCCGGTGCGGCACGGCTCGTCCTATCTTTGGGTGGAGGGCTTGGTCAATGTCGAAAAGCTGACCGACCTCTCCCTGGATGAGATTCTGCTGCGCAAAGATCGGCGCACCCTCGGCCATTTTCCGCTCTGGCTGGCCACCAACCACTTTGTCGGGGAAGGCTTCTGGTTCTGGATCATTCCGCTCCATGGCAAAACCAGCCTGGGGCTGGTGTACGACCGCCAGCTCTTCGATGAGAAACAGGTGGATACGCCGGAAAAGCTGTTGCGCTGGGTTTGCCGGGAATTCCCGTTGCTGGCCCGCGACCTGCCGAACCGAACGGTGGTGGACCACGGCTTCCTGCGGGATTTCGCCTACGATTGCTCGCAAGCGCTGAGCGCTTCGCGCTGGGCTTTGAGCGGAGAGGCCGGCCGGTTTTCCGATCCCCTTTACAGCCCCGGCTCGGACCTGATCGCGTTTCACAACACGGTGATACTCGATGCCATCCTGACAGAGGACGCCGACGAGCTAAAGAGGAAAACAGCAGTCTATGAACCGCTGTTGCGATCCCTCTACCAAGCTTATATCCCCAGCTATTCCGTCAGCTATGACGTGCTCGGCGACCAGGAAGCCTTCCTCATGAAGTACACCTGGGAATTGGCCGTCTACTTCACCTTCTTTGTCTTTCCCTTTATCAACCAGTTATTCACCAATCAGGAATTCGTCCCCGTGTATCTGGCCAAACTGGCCCGGCTGGGCCGGATCAACGCCAACCTGCAAGCGTTTTTCAGCGCCTTTTACCAGTGGAAGAAAAGGCATTCCCCGCCGCCGCGCGCCCCGATCCAGTTTGACTTTACGCAGCTTGGCCCGCTGAAGAAATCGGAAATGTTGTTTTACCAAGTGGGCGTCTCGGCAGCCGAAGCGCTGCATCTGCTGGATGAGCATTTGGCGAACTTGAAGGAACTGGCGCGGTTTTTCATTGCTCATTCTGCCTCGCGGGTCTTGGGAGAGCGGGAGGTGCTCAACAGCCGGGCCTTCGTCGAGTCGATCCGGTTAAATCAGTTCTCGTTCGATGTGGAGAGATTTCGGTCCCTGTGGTCGGCCGTCGCCGGCCAAAGCGGACAGTATCCCTGGAGGTTCGATCCGCAGGTGCTGGCCGTTTTCCATCCGGAAGCAGGGCGGGAACAGCCGGAATCCAAAGCCATGCCGGAACCGCGTTTGGCGGGGTTCATGGCCGGCTAGGCCGCTCGCTTGGATCGGGCATGGCGTCCCGGCGTGTCTGTGTAAAATACAACCAAGAGATGCTTCGCTATTGGAGATTCTGAAGCGGGGATGGTATAAAGAAGACTCCCCCAAGGATTGCGAGGGTATGGCGGTCATTCCCAGATCTCGCAGCGTCAGATTTTTTTCTGTTTCCGCCCTGGCGCTGGTCGCTGGTTACTCGGGGATTTCTGCGGTCGTGGACCGGGTGGATCAGTCCGGCCTGAAATTTTTCGAAACGGGCAGCGCCGTCGTTCGCACCCTGGAGCAATGGGGCCAAGCGCTGCCCCGTTCCGGGGGCAGCGGCCTGAAGCCATTTTACGCAGAGCAGTTCCAGGGAACTTCTCTGGGACTCAACGACCGGCTGCTCTTCGAAGAAAAGGACGGAGTGCAGCGGTTCCGGTTTCAATCCAGCGGGCACGTCGGCGGGCGCGACGAGGCGCTCCGGGAATGGCAGGAGTATGTCGCTTCTTTTGAGTCGATCGAAGAGGCCGGCTTCTATCTGGACCGGTTGCGGGAGTGGGAAAACCCGGCGCAAATCACCACCACGGTCCGCTTTGAGCTCATCGGCATCCCTCGCGGCTCCGCTTACGCGGCGGTGGACCGGGCCACCTTTGCGATGGATTTTGCCTCCCTGGATGGACGGCTGGAACTCACCAAGGCAGCTCTCCTGGAAGGCGAGCGGATTCTCGGCAGCGGACCGCAATTCCGCAATGTGGCGGCGGAAGCGGGCATCGATTTTGTCAACCGCTATTACCCGGAATTTCTCAACCAGCCGTTGCGCTTCGGCATGATCCGGTACGGGCCGGCCGGAATCACTGCGGCTGATTATGACAACGATGGCTTCTACGACCTGTTCATCCCGGACGGGGTGGAATCCAGGCTGTTTCGTAACCGGGGCGACGGGACCTTTGAGGATGTCACCGCGCAGGCCGGTTTGGCCGGGCTGGACGGGGTCAGCGTGGGAGTGTTCGCCGATTATGACAACGACGGCTACAAAGACTTCTTTGTCAGCCGCACCTTCAAGCCCAACCAGTTGTTTCATGGCAACGGCGACGGCACGTTCACGGACGTGACCGCCCAGTCCGGCATCGGGGAGGACTGTTGCACCACGGTCGCCTCCTGGGCGGACTACGACAACGATGGCGACCTGGACCTGTATGTGGGCCGCTACCTCGACCCGCGCGCTAAAATCCCCACCACCTTCTACGCCCGCAACGGCGAGCCGAACCAACTCTATCGCAACAACGGCGACGGCACCTTCACGAACGTCACCGAGGCCGCCGGCGTGGGCGATCCTGGCCTCTGTCTGGGGACTGTCTGGGGCGACTACGACAATGACGGCGACGCCGATGTCTATGTCGTGAACGATTTCGGACGCAGCACCTTGTACCGCAACAACGGCGACGGCACCTTCGCCGATGTGACGGTCGAGTCGAACACGCTGGCCTATGGCGCCGGCATGAACGCCTCCTTTGCCGACTACGACAACGACGGCTGGCTGGACATCTACAACACGCAAATCCGCTCCAACCACGCCTGGTTCGCCGAAGCGCCCACCGTCTACCGCTATATGCTGAACTCCTTCCGGCAGGGAGTCTGGAAGACGGACATGCCCTTGTACTGGGAGATGTTCCGCCAGTCCGGCTTTGGCTTCGTGGGCATCTTTCAAAAGATGGCCTCCGGTAACACCCTGCTCCGCAACAAGGGCGACGGCACCTTCGAAGACGTCTCCAAGCGGGCCAAGGCCGACCCGCCGGGCTGGTTCTGGGGAGCATCCTTCGCCGACTTTGACAATGACGGCTGGCAGGATATCTACGTCGCCAACGGCTGGGTTTATAACGATCCGGGAACCGAGATCGAGCTGGAATTTCTCAACAATGTGGTCAGCCGGCAGGCGGATTACAAGACCGGCATTTTCTTCGATCCCAAGCATTTTGGCCGGCAGTCGTGGCACGGCTATGAGCGCAAGCGGTTCTTGCGAAACAACGGCGACGGCACC
>DATMAF010000387.1:0-4623 GCA_035560315.1 Terriglobia bacterium
TGGCGATGGAACGCGACGCGGCGGTGATCGCCACGGGCGGAGAAGCCGATTTTGACGAAGACCGGCCGCGCTTCCGGCCGGCGCGCGTGGATCGAATCATTCGGGACGGTGACCGGGTGGAACTGGGCGGCACCGTCCTGGTGGCCCATCGCACCGCCGGCCACACCGAAGGATGCACCACCTGGACCACCGTTGTTTCGGAAAACGGGCGCAATTACAGCGTCATCTTTGTGTGCAGCGCGCGCTATTCTCCCGGCGTCAAGCTGGTCAACAATGAGCGCTACCCGGACATCGCCAAAGATTACGCCGCCACCTACGCCAAGTTGAAAGCCCTCTCGCCGGACGTCTTCCTGGCTTCCCACGGCTTCTTCTTTGGCCTGGTTGAGAAAGCCAAGCGTCTGGAACAGGGCGGCCAGCCGAATCCGTTTATCGATCCGGCTGGCTACAAGGCGTATATTGAGCAATCGGAAAGGGACTTCCTGGCCGAATTACGCAAGCAGGGCGGAAGCCCCTAACAAACTTGTTCCGGGGCGGACGCAGCCCTTCGATTGAGTATTATTTTCTTGACTTTAAGAGGGTCCGTTGCTATAAGGGAGGCGGTTCGGGCGGGGGATGGAAGCATCTTGCTGACAACTTAAGCGCGGCGTTTGCTCGGCCCAAAGCCGAGCATCCCGTCCGCAAAGAGGCATGAGGCGATGTACAGAGGGGTGCTGGGGGGAGTGTTGATGACCGCCATGGCAGGGGTTTCTGCCACGGCTTTGGCGCAGCAGCAGGCCAGTCCTCCCGCCAGCGCTTCGCCCCATCGTGCGCTGGTCAACCGCTACTGTGTCACCTGCCACAATGAGAAGCTGCGCACCGCGGATCTGCTGCTCGACAAGGCTAACATAGAGAACGTCCCGGCGGACGCCGCGATCTGGGAAAAGGTGGTGAAAAAGCTGCGCGCCGGACAGATGCCTCCGGCAGGGGTGCCGCGGCCCGACAAGCCCACCTATGACGCCTTCGCTGCCTATCTGGAGACGGAGTTAGACCGCGCCGCCGAAGCCAAGCCCAACCCCGGCCGGCGGGCCGCGTTCCACCGTCTGAATCGCGTCGAATACGCCAACGCCATCCGCGACCTGGTGGCCGTGGAGATCGATGGCGCGGCGCTGCTGCCCGCCGATGACTCCGGCCGCGGCTTTGACAATCTTGCCGATCTGCTGGTGGTTTCCCCCTTGCTGATGGAGCGCTACCTGACGGCGGCGTCGAAGATCGCCAGCCTGGCGATTGGAGATAACACGCTGGATGCCAGTTCGGAAACCTATCGCGTTTCCGAACGAGCGATGCAGGAAGACCAAGCCAGCGAGGATTTGCCCTTCGGCTCCCGCGGCGGCATTGCCGTCCGCCACCGCTTCCCCCTGGATGGGGAATACTCGATCAGCATCCGGCTGGTGCGCAGCGGCGACGGCTACATTCGCGGCATCCGGGGGGAGCCCCATCAGCTCGATGTCTGGCTGGACGGGGCTCGCATCGGGCAGTTCACACTGGGCGGAGTGAACCTCGGCCCCTCCGGGCCGCTCTATCCCCGCAACGGGACGTTCTATCGCGGCGATCCCAGGCAGATCGAATACGAGTTCAACGCCGATGAGAACTTTGTTGTTCGCTTCCCGGCCAAGGCCGGGACGCGCCTGGTGGGCGTCGCCTTTCTGAAGAAGTCTTCGGAGCCGGAGGGGATGCTGCTGCCCCGTCCGATGTATCCGGACGTGGTCGATTTCAAGGGCGGCGAGCCGGGCGTTGCCAGCATCACCATCAGCGGGCCGTTCGACGCCAAGGGTTCGGGAACCACCTCCAGCCGCCAGAAGATTTTCCTCTGCTCGCCGGCGGGGCCTGCGGAAGAGGAGCCGTGCGCCCGCACGATTCTCTCGGCCCTGGCCCGCCGCGCCTATCGCCGCCCGGTGAGCGAGCAGGACTGGGAGCCGCTGTTGCAACTGTACCGGACCGAGCGCCTCCAGCGCGGGTTTGAAGCCGGCATTGGAGCCGCGCTGCAAGCCATCCTGGTCAGCCCGGAATTCCTCTTCCGCGTGGAGCGCGATCCGCCGAATCTGCCGCCCGGCAGCGTCTATCGCATCAGCGACGTGGAGCTGGCTTCCCGGCTGTCGTTCTTCCTCTGGAGCACGATTCCGGATGAGGAATTGCTCCGGCTGGCCGAGCAGGGCAAACTTGGGGAGCCCGCGGTGCTGGAGCAGCAGGTGCGCCGGATGTTAGCGGATCCCCGCTCCCAGGCTCTGGTGGAAAACTTCGCCGGCCAGTGGCTGTACCTGCGCAATCTGCGCCAGGTCTCCCCCGACCAGCGGGTTTTCCCGGATTTTGACGAGGAACTGCGCCAGGCGTTGCAGCAGGAAACGCAGTTGCTCTTTGCGAGCATGCTGCGGGAGGACCGCAGCGTGCTGGATTTGCTGCAATCCGACTACACCTTTGTCAACGAACGGCTGGCCCGGCACTACGGCATTCCCAACGTCTACGGCAGCCATTTCCGGCGCGTGGCGGTGGCCGACGAGGCCCGACGCGGCTTGCTGGGGCAAGGCAGCTTCCTGACCGTCACCTCCCACGCCAACAAGACCTCGCCGGTGCGGCGCGGCAAATGGGTGCTGGAAAATCTGCTGGGCACCCCGCCGCCTCCGCCGCCCCCGAATGTTCCGGCGCTGGAAGAGAAAAACAAAGAAGGCAAGCCGCTCACCATGCGCGAGCAGATGGCGCAGCACCGCGACAACCCGGCCTGCTCCGGCTGCCACAAGATGATGGATCCGATCGGCTTCGCTTTGGAGAACTTCGACGCCGTGGGACGCTGGCGGACCACGGAATTGGGCGTCCCGATCGACGCCTCCGGCGTGCTGTATGACGGCACGGCGTTCCGCGGCGCGGTGGAATTCCGGCAAGTGCTGCTGAATCACCGCGAGCAGTTCGTCCGCACCCTCACCGAAAAGCTGCTGACCTACGCCCTGGGCCGCGAGCTGGAATATTTCGACGCCCCAGCCGTCCGCAGGATTACCCGCCAGGCGGCTGCCGGCGAGTACCGCTGGTCGGCGCTGATTTTGCAGATCGTCAAGAGCACCCCATTTCAGATGAGGAGGTCCCGAGAGTCATGATGATCTTCAAGAAAGCCATTCCCCGCCGCACCTTCCTGCGGGGGACTGCCGCAACGCTGGCGCTGCCGTTTCTGGACGCCATGACTCCGGCCCTGGCCGCCCCCGGGGCGGCACGTTCCCAGGCTCCGCTCCGCCTGGCGTTCTTCTACGGCCCCAACGGACGCATCATGAAGAATTGGACGCCGGCGGCGGAAGGGACCGCTTTCGAGTTTACGCCGACGCTGGAGCCGCTGGCCCCCTTCCGGGACCAGTTGCTGGTGCTGAGCGGCTTGAACATCAAGGCGGCCGATCCGGTGGGCAACGAGCCGGGCGGAGTGCATGCCCGGCCGTGCGCTTCCTTCCTCACGGGCATCCACCCCAAGCCGGGCGGGGCCACCGGCATCTCGGCCGACCAGATGGCGGCCCGGGTGTTCGGCAAGGAAACACAACTGGCTTCCCTGGAACTGGCCATGGACTCCTCCGACGTTCTGGGAGCCGCCGACGGGGCCTACAGCGACGCCTACACCAAGACGATTTCCTGGCGCACGCCGACCACGCCGCTGCCGATGGAGAACAATCCGCGGGCGGTCTTTGAGCGGCTGATCGGAGAAAGCGCCAGCACGGATCCCGCCGCCCGGCTGCGGCAGATCCAGCAAAAGCGCAGCATCCTGGATTTCCTCCGCCAGGACGTGGAGCGACTCTCCAAAGAAATCGGCCCCGCCGACCGTTCCAAGCTGACCGAATACTTGGAAGCGGTGCGGGATATCGAGCGGCGCATCCAACTGGCTGAAGAACAGGCGTCCCGGGAACTGCCGGCCATCGACCGCCCCGCGGGCATTCCCGCCACCTACTCCGAGCACGCCAAGCTGATGTTTGACCTGATGGTGGTGGCCTACCAGGGCGACATCACCCGCGTCATGACGTTTATGCTGGGCCGGGAACAGGGCGACCGCGCCTATCGTGAACTGGGGATTGGCGACGGCCACCATTCCCTCTCGCACCATGCCGGCAACGCCGATGCCATCGCGCTCTGCGCCCAGATTGACGCCCTGCATTCCCGGCTGTTCGCGCACTTCCTGGAGAAGATGCGTTCCACGGCGGAAGGCGACGGCTCGCTGCTGGATCACTCCATCATCGTCTACGGCAGCGGGCTGAGCGACGGCAACGCGCACATCCACAACGACGTGCCGATGCTGGTGGTCGGCGGCGGCGGGGGCCAGCTCAAAGGCGGGCGCCACCTGCGCTATCCCGGCCTGCCGATGTCGAACCTGCTGCTGACCGTGCTCGATCTGGCGAAGGTGCCGATCGAGGGCTATTTGGACAGCAAGTACAGCGACGCCACGGGCAAGCTGGACCTGCTGCTGGCCTAGGCCCGGGTGAGCAACGACGGTTACGGGAATGGATCGAAGGAGGAACGGGGAATGAGCGGCAGGCATGCGGGCTGGCTTGTCTGGTGCGTCTTGGCGCTGGGGGCTGCGGGCGGCCTGAGGGCGGCCACGGATGCTCCCGGGCTGGTGGAGGC
>DATMAF010000388.1:0-5552 GCA_035560315.1 Terriglobia bacterium
GGCCTTCTGGTGCAGCTTCTCGGTGTGCTCGTTGGGGATGGGCACGGCCAGTTTGTCGCGCAGCTCCTTCAATGTGAGATAGGCCGGCGCGGAGTGGCCAAACTCCGGGAAGACCACCAGCTTCAGGGGCAGCAGCGGCGCGTAGCCGATGACGGCCTGCTCCAGCAGGTGGATCATGCGGGCGGTGTTGCGCTTCATCTCGGAGCGGTTCAATGGGTTGGGCTGATCGGTCTGGCAGGCGGCGGCAAGATAGCGTATTGGCTCCACTCAGTTCTCCATCGGCCAGCTTCAGGGCCTTCAGCAATTGTGTTCCGGGCCTGGCTGAAAGCCAAGTCCCCGGGAAGCAAAGGGGACCAGGCGTGCGCGGCAAGCAGGCCTTGCGGGGGTTTGAGCCGGACGCACCGTGCTTTCGCACGGCTTGCCGATGGCCGACGGAATCCTGTATCTTGGTATCGATCGGCGCTACAGCGCCGATGAGTGCCGGGAAGGCTCTTGAGGCCGCCATGCCGTGCGCCGCGAGGGTCTGCCAGGGGGCGGCGTAGCTCAGTTGGCAGAGCGAGGGTCTCATAATCCCTAGGTCACTGGTTCGAGTCCAGTCGCCGCTACCAATTCCACCCCGTTGCGTCTGCTGCGGCACCGCTGCCCGCAGGAGGAAACGCTGCGGCCCGGACGATTCCTGGACTACGCCGGGCCTATTCCCAGCCTTCCGGGATTTTTTCCCTCCAGGTGGTGTAGCCCACCGGCGCCATGCCAATCTCGGCGGCCAGCTCGCGCCGCAGATGGACCGTCTTGCCGCCTACCACAGTCATCAGCACCTGCAGCTTGGGGATCTCCTCCTCGGGTACGGTCAGGTAGTCGCGGTCGAGGATGAGGAAGTCCGCAAACTTGCCCGGCTCCAGAGAGCCCAGCACCTGCTCCTTGAGCAGGTAATAGGAGCCCCAGGTGGTGATGGCCTTCAGCTGCGTGATGCGGTCGGTGCGTTCGCCCGGCCCGTAGACGACGCCATCCCGCTCGTTGAAGCGGGTCATGCCCTTGTGGAGGAAAAAGAAAATCTTGTGCGCCAGAGGGCGGTCGATCTCGAAGGTGCTCATGACGCCCGCCTCGGTCAGGCTCTTGCGAGGGGATACCCAACTGGTGTATTCGACCCCGTGAATCTTGGCGATCATGGAAGTTCCTGCCATGTTGGGAACCACCCCCGGCGGCTCCCAGAGCAGATTGTTGTTGAGGCTGGCCATCATTCCCAGCTCTTTCATGCGGGGAATCTGCTGCGGGCGCGGCACGCCGGAGCTGTGATCGAAGGCATGGCGCTTGGCGCGAATCTGCTCCAGCGTCATGCCCTCCTCTTTGCTGATCTGTTCGATGGCGTCCATGAGGTTATCGACGGAGACATCCCCGCTGACGTGAATGCCCGCCACGCGCATGCCGCCGCGGATGGCATTTTCCAGATCCTTGCCCCATTTGGGTCCGGAGAATCCGTCCAGACATTCTCTCCGGCGAAGAATCTGAATGGGATTTTCCCGCCACTCCTGGCGGATGGGAGCGGTGCTGCAATTGCCCCCGTTGGCGCCCTCGAACACGCCCATCAGCCAGATGTAGTCGGTTCCGGTGCCGAGCAGGGTGGACATATAGCGCATCGTTTCCAGGTCCATCGCCGGGCCGGGATAGGCCCAGCCATAGCGCACCGGCATTTCCCCGCGCGCATCCAGATAGCGGTAGGCCGCCATCGTGCCGTGTGAATAGGGGCCGGAAGCAAAGGCCGACATGCCGTAAGCAGCCCACCATTCCAGCTCCGCCTTCAGCACCTGGGCCAACTGCGGCAGCTTGCCGCGGAACATGGCGTTCGGCTCCATCGGCCGGCTGAAACCGCCGCCCCGGCTGGTCAGCTCTTCGTCGCGCAGATCGCCGTCCACCTCTTTCAGCGCATCGAGGGCCTTCTGGTTCACAATCGAGGTGATGAACCCGTTGCGGACCTTCACCGGCGTGTTGGGCGCCAGCGTGTCCAGATACTGCTTGGTGATGGCCTTGTCGAACAGCAGCGCCATCTCCGTGGCGTGCTCGTAATTCGGCCCGAAGTTGAAACTGAGCCATACCCATTGTCCGGGACGAGCCTTTTCCAGCGCCTCGCGCATCATGCCGTCAAACAGCGCCAACTGCTGGCGCGGCGGCAGATTCGGCATCCAGCGATGAATCACGACGTCGTTGTCGTCGGTGGGAAACACATGCGTCAGGGCGCGCGGCTCCTGGAAGGCCCAATCCATGGGGTGCTCGTGGGTGATGATAAAACTCGGCAGCACGGTGCGGCCCTTCAAATCGATCCGGCGCGTTTGTGGTCCGGCATAGCGCAGGATCTGCGCGCTGGTTCCCAGGAACTGGATGCGATCCCGGCGCACGGCCATCGCCTGATAGACCCTTCCCACATTCGCGTTGAATCCCGCATCGTCCATGGAGACCACCTTGCCGTTGTAGAGAATCAGGTCCGGGTAAGCGATCAGCTCGGACGGCACTTGCTGGGCGGCCAAGGGCCACCCTGCCAGCAGAAGGATCACAGCAAACCATGGCTTGGTCTGATGGTTCATGCGGATTTCCCTCCTTTCGGTTGCGGAACCGCGCCGTTGCCGGCGAGGCTGTTCCCGCCCGCCGCGGGCGGGGCCAACAGCTAGTCGGTGGAAAACGCCAGCAGGACGTTGCCCGGGATGATCCCGCTGTGATGGGAGTAGCCGGAATTGAAGTAGAGCATTCCACCGGCGACTGCCGGCCCGCCATTATTGATCGACCCGCCGCGGGCCGCCACGCCGTTAACGGTCGGAAACTCGCGCACGGTGTCATACTCCCACAGAATCCTTCCGTCGGCAGCGGAGTAGGCGCGCATCCGCCCATCGACGGAACCAGAGAACACGACTCCGGGAATCGCCGTTACCGCCGCGGCCTGCGCCGGGCTGCACGGCTTGCGATCGCCGCAGGGCGGCGCGGGCGTGCGCCACAGGACCTTGCCGGTGGCGAGTTCTACCGCGACCATTCCGCCGCCGGCGTTGGGATTGGGTTCTCTTCCGCCCCCCAGCCGTTCGTAGTCGGAAATGGCGGCGTAGAGATTCCGCTCATCCGCGGCGGGACCGAACATGACGCCGCCCTGCGTGCCACCCTTGGCGATGCGCTGCTGCCAGACGGTCCGGCCATTCTGGTCGGGATCGAGAGCGTAGAGCAGCCCGGATTTCTGGGAAGCGATCAGCAACTGCTTTCCGCCGACAATGTCCACCAGGATCGGCGAGGCCGGAAAATCAAAATCCGGGGCTTCCGGGTCCGGGCAAGTGGCTGGGTCGGCTCCGCCACGACAGCTCCCGTTCCAGATGTCGCCCTGGACCATCTGCCGCGCCCAGCGTACCGCACCCGTCTCCAGGTCCAGCGCCAGAATGGCATCAGAGAACTGGGTGGACGGCGGGGAATAATCGTTGCCCGTGCCCACGTACAGCACTCCCCGGCGGGCATCGATGGTGGGCGCCACCCACACGGCTCCCCCGGCGGGGCCCCAGATCTGCGTCCCGCGCCGGTTTTTGTGGGTTGGCTTGGCTTCCTCCGGGATTACATAGGTCTTCCAGATCTGCTGGCCACTTTCGGCGTCCAAAGCCACGACGCTGCCGCGGAAACGACAGCACGGATAGCGGGCATCGCTCACCTGCGATTCCTCCCGGGAAGAAACGGGCACATAGAGACGGCCCGCAAACAGCGTCGGCGAGCCGGTGATGCGAGCGAAGGCGAACTCATCGACCTTGGTTTTCCAGATCTGTTTTCCGGTCAAGGCGTCGACGGCGTAGACATTGGCGGCCAAATCGCCAAAGTAGGCGCGGAGACCTTCTCCGGGCCGCTGTTCCAAGCTGATGGCGCTGCGGATGCCAGCCTCCGCTTCCATCATCCAATAAATGCAGCCGCTTTTTGCATCGAGGGAATAAACGTCTCCCTCCCAACTGCCAATGTACAGCCGGTCCCCCCAGACCACCGGCTGCGAACTGGCCGAGGAAGCGCCGGGAAATCCGAAGGCCCATTTCAATTGCAGATAGGGCACTTCTCGGGCGGAGAGCCCGGCGGCGCTGGCCGGCTGGAAGCGCGTGTTGGTCACCGTGACACCCCAGCCGTTCCACCGGGGGCTTGCCGCCGCGGGGGAAGAGGCGGCCGTGGTGCCGGAACAGTACGCAGAGTTCGGCAAGCGGATCTGCGCGTCGGCTCCGGCTGTTTTCCCGGTAAGGAACTCCGCCAGCGCCCGCCGCTCGGCGCGGCTGCGGTCCGAGCCCTGCCCCCGCATGACCCCGCGTTCCAGCGCGTTGAGAATCTGTTCCGGATCCATCTGCCGAAACACGTCGCGGCCCGGGGCTCCTTCTTCCTCCGGATCCTCGTGGCAGATGGCGCAATGCGCTTGGTAAAGCGCAGCGCCGTCCTGCGCCGGGAGGTTCTGCGCCCGGAACCCTCCGCTTGCAAGAACCGCTAGCACTGGCAGCCAGTGACGCATCCGAGGCTCTCTCACGATGAGCCTTATCATACACCCGGACGGAGAGGGGGAAAGAAAGGAATCCGACGGCCGGTCGCTCGGTTTGAGAATGCAAGCATTCCCCGGCGGGAAACGGCATCCGGCTGCCCTTGCCACCGAGGAAGCCGCTGTGCTGATCCCGCGGCACCGAGAAGCGATTCCGCGCTGCGCTCGGAAGAATCTCCGCGGCGGAGGCTGGAAAGCTCCGGCGGAAGGCGGTCCTCAGGACAATGGCAGGGGGCGATGCTTGAACTTCTTGGCGCCGGTGGTGTAGTCCGCAATGGTGTGCCCATTGCCAAACAGTTTGTACTTGTAGGTGGTCAGACCTTCCAACCCCATCGGGCCACGGGCATGGAGCTTGCTGTTGCTGATGCCCACTTCCGCTCCCAGGCCATAGTTGAACCCATCGGAGAACCGCGTGGAGACATTCTGAAACACGTCCGCGGAATCGACCTCGTCCATGAACTTGCGCGCCGTTTCCGCGTCCTCGGTAACGATGGCATCGGTGTGGCGGGAGCCGTAGCGGTTGATGTGGGCGATGGCTTCGTCCGCGTCGGCCACGACTTTCACGGCCAGGATCAGGTCGGAGTACTCCGTAGCCCAGTCCTGCTCGGTGGCGGCAACGGTTGGAAGGTCTGGCAGCAGGGCGCGAGTTTCGGGACAGCCTCGAATCTCCACGCCCGCTGCGACAAGGCGGGCGGCAATTTCCGGCAGAAATTTGCCCGCCACGGCCCGATGCACCAGCAGCGTCTCGGCAGCGTTGCAAATGGCCGGCCCTTGCACTTTGGAGTCCACTGTCACGGCCACCGCCTTGCCCAGGTCCGCGGCCGCGTCCACATAGACATGGCAGATGCCTTCGCCGTGCCCCAGAACGGGGATGCGGCTGTTGCGCATTACGTAATGCACCAGCTCGTAGGAACCGCGCGGCACGATCAAATCCACATCCCGGTCCCGCAACAGCAATTCGGCGAACTCTTCCCGGGTGCGCAGCAATTGAATCGCGTCGGCGGGAATCTCCGCAAACCGGCTCAGCGTC
>DATMAF010000389.1:0-3492 GCA_035560315.1 Terriglobia bacterium
AGGATGAACCTCAAAGAGATTCGAGAAATTCTCGATCTGATCACAGAAAAAGGCATTGCGGAATTTGAACTGGAGCGGGGCGGAAGTCGGCTGAAGGTCAGCCGGGTAGCGGCCAGACCCGCCGAGGCCGTCGCCGGCCTCCCGGCGGCCTCTGCTGCCGTCCCGCAGGCGGCACCCGCCGCGGCGGCTCCCGGTCCCCGCTCGACGCTGCCGCCGGCGGCCTCCATCGCCCCGCCGGGAGCCTCGGCCGCCGCCTCCACGGCCGAGGTGGTTACGGTGCGCTCTCCCATGGTGGGAACCTTCTACGCCGCTCCGGGCCAGGACGCTCCTCCGTTTGTGGAAATCGGGGATCATGTCCGCGTGGGCCAGATTCTCTGCATCATCGAAGCGATGAAGCTGATGAATGAAATTGAAGCGGAGCTGGAGGGGGAAGTGGTAAAGTGCCACGTGCAGAACGGCCAGCCGGTGGAATTCGGCGAGCCGTTGTTTGACATTCGTCCGACCTCGCCCGCCAAGAACCGATGACGGCGCTGGAAGCAGCCGGCGGAGCAGCTGTTTGGTTGGGGCGGCTGGCATTGCCATGAGAGGAGACTGAAGGATGTTTAAAAAAGTCCTGGTCGCCAATCGCGGAGAAATTGCCCTGCGGGTCATCTGCGCCTGCAAGGAATTGGGCATCCAGACCGTGGCCGTGTACTCCCAAGCGGACGCCAACTCCCTGCATGTGCGCTTCGCCGACGAGGCGGTGTGTATTGGCCCGCCCCGGCCCACCGCCAGCTACCTCAATGTGCCGAGCATCATCAGCGCCGCGGAAATTACCTCCGCCGACGCCATTCATCCCGGCTACGGGCTGCTGGCCGAGGCGCCAAACTTTGCCGAGGTCTGTGAGACCTGCGGCATCTCCTTCATTGGCCCCCGTCCGGAGATCATCCGGCTGATGGGCAACAAAAAGCTGGCGCGAAAGAAGATGGCGCAAATGGGGCTGCCGGTGCTGCCCGGCTCCGAGGGCCCGGTGAGTTCGCCGGAGGAGGCGACGGCTTGGGCCGAGCAGATCGGTTATCCGGTGCTGATCAAAGCAGTCCACGGCGGCGGGGGACGGGGCATGCGCTGCGTGCAGGAAGCGGAGGAGATGCCGAAGGCGCTGGAAGCTGCCCGGCGGGAAGCCCTGCAAGCCTTCGGTTATGAAGATGTCTATATTGAGAAAATGATTCCGCGCGCCCGGCACATCGAGTTCCAGGTTCTGGCCGACCAGTACGGCCGGGTGTTGCATCTCGGGGAGCGGGAATGCAGCATCCAGCGCCGCTTCCAGAAGATCCTCGAGGAGGCACCGGCGGCCCCCCTCAGCGAGGAGCGCCGCCGTTCGGTCGGAGCCGTCCTGGAGCGGATCCTGGCCGAGGTCAACTATACCAATGCCGGCACCGTGGAATTTCTGATGGACCAGCAGGGGCAGATGTACTTCATCGAGATGAATACCCGCATTCAGGTGGAGCATCCGGTTACGGAGATGGTCACGGGAATCGATCTGGTCAAGAGCCAGATTCTGCTGGCGGCCGGCGCGCGGCTCTCGGAGATTACCGATGCGCCCGTCGCGGTGCGGGGGCACAGCATCGAGTGCCGCATCCTGGCGGAGAACCCGGTCAGTTTCGCCCCTTCCACGGGGAAGGTAACCGCCTTCCATGTTCCCGGCGGCACCGGCGTGCGGGTGGATTCAGCGTGCTATGAGGAATGCGTCATCGACTCCTTCTACGACTCGTTGATTGGCAAGCTTATTGTGCACGGCCGCGACCGGCAGGAGGCCATCAGCCGGATGCAGCGGGCCCTGGAGATGTTTATCGTGGAGGGCGTCAAGACTTCGCTGCCGCTGCACCAGAAGATCGTCGCCGAGCCGGATTTCCTCGAAGGAAATTATCACGTCGGCTTCCTGGAACGGTATCTGCCGCATGCCACCCGTCCGGCGGCGGATTCCTTGGCCGAACGCGACACCAGCGCCATCGAAACGGCCGCGCCGTAAGGTCCGTCGCCTTGAACCGCGCCTCTTCGCCTTCCCTCGCCCCCGACGTGCTCCTGCGGCGCCTGCTTCGGCAAGCGCCTCTCTATGCCATTTTCGATACGGGATTGCGGCCCGGACTTTCCCCGCTCGCCGTTGCCGCATCGCTGCTGGCGGCCGGGGTGCGGGTGATTCAATACCGCCACAAGGGCCAGTTCCGCAGAGAACACTTCGAGCAATGCTGCGCCTTGGCCGAAACGGTGCGCCCGGCCGGGGGGCTGTTCTTTGTGAACGACCGTGCCGATGTTGCCGTGCTGTGTGGCGCCGCTGGCGTGCATGTTGGACAGCAAGACCTGCCTCCGGAGAAGGTCCGGCGGTTTTTGGGGGCGCAACAACTGCTGGGGTATTCCACGCACAACCGCCAGCAGGTGGAACGGGCCGCCGCCCTGCCGGTGGATTACATTGCCATCGGACCGGTCTTCCCGACAGCCACAAAAGCGAATCCCGATCCGGTGGTGGGTTTGGAGGGAGTCCGGGAAGCCCGGAGCCTGACCGCGAAACCGCTGGTGGCCATCGGGGGGATCAGCCTGGCCACGGCCCTGTCCGTGCTGCGGGCGGGCGCGGATGCGGTGGCGGTTATCGGCGATCTCCTGCTTGCTCCGGACATTGCGGCACGAGCCAGAGAGTGGATGGCGGCGCTTCGCGGCCGCAGCGCCGATTCCTGTTGAGGGAGACCTCTAGCCCGGTTGAGCCGTAGCGCGGGCAAAGAAAGCACCATGCCGCGACGGACGGTGCCTGTGCTACGCTATCTACCATTGAGCGCAGGCGTCTCTCGCCGGCGAGGATTTGGCAAGGGAGGACACGATCATGAGCAAGTCGAGTTGGGCGGCAGCAGCATGGATGGCGGTTGTAGGGTGCGGCGGGTTGGCTGTCGCGCAGAACCCGTCCCAGGGGGCGGCGCAGCCGCCGGCTCCGATGACTTTCTTTGGCACCAGCGTGGGGGTGGGCAACGGCGCCAATCTCGGAGGTTTGGCAGGAGCCGACGCGCACTGCCAGAAGCTGGCCGCAGCGGTGGGAGCCGGGAACCGAACCTGGCGCGCGTACCTGAGCACACAGGCCTCCGGAAGCCAGCCCGCCGTCAATGCCCGGGATCGCATTGGCTCAGGCCCCTGGCACAACGCCAAGGGGGAGTTGATCGCCCAGAACGTCGCCGACCTGCATGGCGACGTGCAGCGGGACCGCAACAACCTTCATAAGCAGACCGCGATCACCGAAAAAGGCGAGATCGTCAATGGCCGGGGGGACAATCCAAACCGGCATGACATCCTGACCGGCTCGCAGTCCGACGGCCGCGCCTTCACCGATAACGCGGACCATACCTGCCGGAACTGGACCAGCAGCACGGACGGCAGCGCCCAAGTGGGCCATCATGACCGCGTGGGCGGGGGCAACACCTCGTGGAACTCGGCCCACGGCAGCCGCGGTTGCAGCCAGGAAAACTTGGCCAG
>DATMAF010000390.1:0-2865 GCA_035560315.1 Terriglobia bacterium
GGCGCCAAATTGCAGCACCGAGTAGGGCAGGAACTGGGCCGCTCCCAGCGCCCCGGCATAGGAGCCCCGAACTTCAAAACAATCCGCCTTGGCCGCTTTGCAATAGGCGACCAGCGCCGCCAGATTGTCGCCCGCCCAGCGCCAGCGGCGCTCTTCTTCCTGCTGGGCGAGCAGGGTATAAAATACATTGAAGGCCACGTAGTTTCCGGTATTCTTCCCCAGGTTGCTTTCGAGGCGCACGATGGCGGTTAGCAGCGCCGGCTCGATTCCGTAGCTGGCTTCCGCCTGCCGCAGGGTCTCCTCATAGCGGGTGAGGAACTGACTGCCTTCTCGCACCGAAGCTGGAGCCAGCAACCCCCGAATGACGGCGTCCCAGTCCACGGGGCGGGGGGCAACCTGCGGCCGGGGCAGCAGCCGCAGCCGGGGATCCTGAAAATAAGCCTCCGCCTCGGCCTGCGTGAAACCCTTCTGGAGCAGTTGTGAAACGACATATTGAACGCGCTCGTGGCTGCTCGGCATCACCACCAGCAACGCCATCAGGAAACTGGTTCGCATCCCTGCCGGCCCCTTTCCGGTTCGCTTGGTACTATTTTTTTCCGCCCCCGCGAAAAAGGAAAGCTGTTTTTGAGCCGGGGTACCAAATCGCGCCACACCGCCGGCGGCGCTCGCAACCGCGGCGCCAACTTTTTCCGGCTCCCGCTGCCGGAAGCGGCCTTCCGGGCTGGATTGTATTCCCCGCGCGGGGACCCTATACTTTTTTAGAGAAGCAGAGGCTTTTCACCATGGAGCAACGACGGATTGGGGTAAAGGTGGCCGTGGCGGCGGCGCTCGGCATCCTGGTCGGGTGGTGGCTGTGGTGGCGCCCGGAACCGGCGGCCGCGCCGCAAACCGTCGCGCGGATGCAAGGGCCAGTGATGCCCAGCATTGCGGCCAGTCCGCCGGCGGTTTCCGGACAGACCACCGACGAGCAGAACAACATTGAGATTTACAAAGCCATCAGCCCCGCGGTGGTCAATATCACCAGCACCGTAATCCAGTACGACTTTTTCTTTCGCGCCGTGCCCTCACAAGGGGCTGGCTCCGGATTCCTGATCGACGCCGACGGCAACATTCTCACCAATTACCACGTCATCAGCGGCGCCCGCTCCGCCGAGGTGACGCTTTCGGACCACAGCCGCTATCCGGCCAAGCTGGTGGGACGCGACCCGCAGAGCGATCTGGCGGTGATCAAAATTGACGCCGGCCGGCCCCTGCCCTACGTGAAGTTCGGGGATTCCGACCATCTCCAGGTGGGCCAGAAGGTGCTGGCCATTGGGAACCCCTTTGGGTTTGAAGGCACCCTGACGACGGGAATCATCAGCTCGCTCGGCCGGAATATCCGCGATGAGCGGGGCAATATTCTGGACGAGGTGATTCAGACCGACGCGGCCATCAACCCGGGCAACAGCGGAGGGCCGCTGCTGAATTCCGCCGGCGAGGTCATCGGCATTAACACCGCCATCTTTGGACAGACCAACCTGGGCATCGGATTCGCCATCCCCATCAACGCCGTCAAGCCGGTTCTGTCCGACCTGCTCACGTTGGGCCGCGCCCGGCAAAGCTACCTGGGCGTGATCGGCCAGGAGATCACCCCGGCCTTGGCGGAACTGCTGGAACTGCCGGCCAGTCAGGGACTTCTGATTGCACAGATCACGCGCGGCGGTCCGGCCGAGCGAGCCGGGCTGCGCGCCGGCCAGCAGTTGGTGCTGATCGGCAATCAGCAATTCGTGATCGGAGGCGATTTGCTGGTCGAGATCGACGGCACGCCCATCGCTTCCACGACCGACCTGACCCGCTATCTCCGAAAAAAGAAGCCCGGCGAGGTGGTGCGCGTCACCATTTTCCGGGGCAACCGGCGCATGACGGTGAACGTAACGCTGGCCGACCGCGGCGACAGCATCCGATGAGTCCGGCCGGCCCGCAGGATAAGTTTGCATGGACCATCTCCGCCCGCCGCTGAGCTACTCTCCGGAAGAGACCGAGCGGCTCGCCCGCCAGTGGACCAAGGCGATGTGGAACGCCTCGCTGTGGAAACAGGTGCGCTGGCTCGGCGTTCCGGTGCTGCAATGGCCCACCGACCTGCTCCTGATGCAGGAGCTGATTGCGGAGTTGCGTCCCCGCGTCATCGTGGAAACCGGCCTGTACCTGGGCGGCACGGCGGTGTACTATGCCTCGCTGCTGCGCCTGCTGGAGATCGAAGGCCGGGTGATCTCGATTGATATTCAGATTCACCCGGACGCCCGCCGCAACGTGGAAAACTCCGCCGACCGCGCCTGTATCACGCTGCTCGAGGGCGACTCCAAGTCCGAAGAGGTGCATCGGCAACTGCGGCGGCTGCTGGAAGGAGAAACCAAGGTGCTGGTCTGCCTGGACTCCGACCACAGCGCGGCCCATACGCTGGCGGAACTGCGGGCCTTTGCCCCCTATGTCCCGGTGGGGGGCTATCTGGTTCTGTTCGACACCATCTGCGAAGAGCTGGCCGACACTCCCAACGGCAATCCGGCCTGGAAACAGGACAGCCCCATGGCGGCGCTGCGACAGTTTCTGCGGGAAAACCCCGCCTTCTCCAGCGACCCCCGCTTCGACAAGTTCCTGGTCAGCTTTGCGCCGCGCGGATTTCTGAAGCGAACCCGCTGATTCCGGCCGCGCTGCGGCGGCGCCGGCCGCGGCCGATTCCTCTGTCGCCCCCTTCCAGCCGCCGCTCGTGATACAATAAAGCTTCCCACGAAGGCTGGGCGTTAGCGTGAAAACGGCCGGGGAGCCCCCGGCGAAGGGAAAGGGTTGCACCGATGGCAGAAAAGGCGAAGACGGCGGACCGCGCCAAGA
>DATMAF010000391.1:0-3410 GCA_035560315.1 Terriglobia bacterium
GCCGCTTGCCCGCGCTTTCGCTCCGCCAGGAAGCGCCCCGCCGCGACGAGCGCGATGCCGCAATAAACCAGGGAAGCGGCCGTGGCGGCGGCGAGCAGCCAGAAGATAGCCGTCGGGAGGGGCACAAGCAAGTCCTCGCAAGGTGTGTGTTGGCGCCGGGAGGGCGCCAGATGATCTTAGCGGGCGCCGGGAGCGCCGGACTGCTCCGCCTCCGTGAACAGTTCTTCGAGGATGTCGCAGGCCATCTCCACGAGCTTGCGGTCCACCACGTAGGGGGGCAGGAATCGCAGCGTCGTTTCGTGGGTGCTGTTGATGATCAGGCCGCGCTCCAGGGCCTGCGCCGTCAAGGGACGGCTGTGCCGGTCCAGCTCCACCGCCAGCATCAGGCCCCGCCCCCGCACCTGGCGGATCATCGGATGCTTCCTCTGCAACTGCGCCAGTTGATCCCGGAAATACTGGCCAACCTTGCGCACGTGCGGCAGCAGGCGCTCCTTCTTCAAGACCGACAGGAACTCGAGCGCCACGCGACAGGCCAGCGGGCCGCCTCCGAAGGTGGTTCCATGCATCCCGGCGGACAGGTCGCCGGCGATCTGCTCGCGAACCAGGATCGCTCCCAGCGGCAGTCCTCCGCCCAAAGGCTTGGCGAGCACGACGATGTCTGGCTGGACGCCGTAGGCCTGCGAAGCCAGGTAATCCCCGGTGCGCCCAAGCCCGGATTGAATCTCATCCAGAATCAGCAGCGCCCCGTGCTGGCGCGCCCGCCGCGCGGCCGTTTCCATGAACTCCCGGCTGACTTCAAAAATGCCGCCCTCCCCCTGAATCGGCTCCAGGATCACGGCGCAGGTGTTTTCATTCACCGCCGCCTCGAGATCGCGGCAATCGTTGAACCGCACAAACCGGAAGCCGGGCACCAGTGGTTCGAATGCCTTGCGGTAGCTCTCCTGGCCCGTCGCCGACAAGGCTCCGATGGTCCGGCCGTGGAAGGAGTTCTCGAGCGCCACCACCTCAAACTTCGAGGCGCTGATCTTCCCGGCGTGGGCGCGCGCCAGCTTGAGCGCGGCCTCCACCGCTTCCGTTCCACTATTGCAGAAAAAGGCCCGCTCCAGCCCCGTCACTTTGGCAAGCGCGGCTGCCAGCGGGCCCTGGTAGGGATGGTAGAAGAGGTTGGAGCAGTGGATCATCTTGCCGGCCTGCTGGCGCAGGGCGCGCAGGATCGCCGGGTGCGAGTAACCCAGGGCGTTGACGCCCAAGCCGGAAACGAAGTCCAGATATTTCTTGCCGCGGCTGTCCCACAGCCAGCAGCCTTTGCCCCGCTCAAATACCACCGGGTAGCGCGCATAATTGGGAATTAACACTCGCTTTTCCAGTTCGATGACGTCTTTGGGCATGGAGTTCTCCGCGGTGATGAGGGTGCTCCTGAAAATGGCACAGCAGGCGAGTATTTGATCTGTGATCCAGTCTTGTCAACCGCTTTCCGCGCCGCCGCGCCCAGCCGTGATACAGTGGCGGCGGAGCGGTGCGGGGGACAGCCCGAAATGTATATATATACAAATTAATGTATATTTAAACATTCGGGGGCTCCTGTCAACCCTCGTTGCCGGCGTTGCGTCCTCGCCGGCCATTCCACGGGAAAGGAGCGCGCGGTGCCCGGCACTGGGGGAATCGAACAGGACTGGCGGCCTGTTTCCAAGCCGGCGCTGACCGGCTGGCTGGCCTTCTACGGACTCTTCCTGCTTTATGCGCTGCGCGATGCCGACGGCTTTCTGTTCATCGACCAGGTGAACCTGATCGTCCATGAAGCCGGGCACTTGCTGTTCGGATGGTTGGGAAGCACGCCCGGTCTCTGGGGCGGGACCCTGCTGGAGTTGCTCGTTCCGGCGGCGCTGGCCCTGTATTTTGCGCTCCACCGACAGACGACGGCCACGGCGTTTGCGGCGTTTTTTTTCTTTGAAAATTTTCTATACATCTCCGTTTACATGGCCGACGCGCGGGCGCAGGAACTGCCGCTGGTCACGGTAGGAGACCCCGATCAGGGCGGCCACGACTGGTTTTTGATCTTCGCCCGCTGGGGGCTGCTGCACTACGACCGCTCGATTGCCGCCGCAGTCAAGGCGCTGGGCTGGCTGGGAATGCTGGCGACGATGGGATGGCTGACCTACCGCTACCGGCAGTCCGCGCCGCCCCCGAGCCGCTGAAGTCTCCCCGGGGAGGCGACCAGCCCGCGCAGAAGCCGCGATGCCGCTGCGCCGAATTTGCGAATGTCTTCCCGGGGTGGGATTATAATAAACAGGACGTGGGCCGCGCCTTGCGGGACGGGTGCGGCCGGGCTCCGGCTCGCGGGCGGGGCGGCCCGAATTTGTTCCGAAACAGGATGAGGCGATGCTGAATTTTTTCCGGCGCAGTGCGCTGATGGTCAAGATTTTCTTTGTGGTGCTGCTGGCTCTGATGAGCCTGTCCCTGGTGATTACGCTGATCCCCGGCATGACCGGCATCACCACGGACGCCAGCGGCATCGAGGTGGTGGCCGAAGTGGGCGGCGAGCCGATCACCAGTTGGCAGGTCCAGCAGGGAGTGCTCCAAATGGGGCGCAACAACCAGGTGCCCTCGGAGATGCTCTGGCTCTATACCGACCAAGTGCTGGACCAGATGATCATGGAGAAGGCGGTGGTTTTGGAAGCCGAGCGCATGGGCCTGCGCGTAACGGAAGACGACCTGCGTCGGCGCCTGCGGATGATTCAGGAACTCTTCCCGGGCGGCAAGTTCGTCGGGCAGCAGCAGTACGAAGACATGGTGCTGAGCCGGTTCGGCACCTCGGTGGAGGAGTTTGAAACCCGCTTCCGCAACGGCCTGCTTCGGGAGCGCCTGCGCCAGGTGGTCACCGACTCCATCGGCGTCAGCCCGGAAGAAATCCACGCCGCTTTTGTCCGGGATAACGAGAAGCTGGTTCTCCAGTACGTCTTCCTCGAGCCTGCCGCTTTCCGCAGCGCCGTTGCAGCCACCGACGCCGCATTGCAGGAGTATTACCAAAGCAACGCCTCCCGCTATCAGCTTCCGGAACAGCGCCGGGCGAAGATTTTGCTGATCGAGAGCCAGAAGGTCCGCGACTCCGTCAGCGTCACGGACGCCGAGATGCAGAAATACTACCAGGACCACATTGAAAATTACCGCGTGCCGGAGCGGGTGGCGGTGCGGCACATCCTGTTCCGCGCCACCGACAAGGAGCCGGAAAAGCTGGCGCAGGCTCGCCAGAAAGCCGCCGACGTGATGCAGCGGCTGAAAGCCGGGAGAACCTTCGAACAACTGGCGGCGGAATTCTCGGAAGACACCGCGAACGCCATGCAGGGCGGCGACCTGGGCTGGATCGTCCGCGGCCAGACCGTCCCCAACTTTGAGAATGTGGCCTTTCGCCA
>DATMAF010000392.1:0-3858 GCA_035560315.1 Terriglobia bacterium
CTCCCGCCGCGAAATCAATCCCGCTGTCCTGGAGCAGTTGGGGCACCCGGGACCAGCGTCCGGAAACAACAGGAGAGGCCGGCCGCGGCGGCGCTTTCCGGTTTCCATTGGAGGACTTCCGCGCCGGCTGCGGGGCGGCCGGGGCGGCGGAGAAAATCCCCACTACCCGCGCCCGCTCGGCGCCGCCGCGGATCAAGTCCGAAGAACCCTTCTCTCCCAGCAGCAGGGCCAGAGCGTCCACCACAATGGACTTGCCGCTGCCCGTCTCGCCGGTCAGCAGATTCAAGCCCGGATGAAATTCAATGGTAAGACGGTCGATCAGCGCGTAGTTCTCGATCTGCAACTGCCGGAGCATGGGATTTCCAGCAGTCTAACACATCGCGGGCGGGCCATGCGGCCGCGCGAAGTTACATTGCCGCAGAACACGGAAGGGCAACGCTCTCCCGGCAGGCTACGGGCGCGGACGGGAGTCTCCGGCGGGCGGTTTCTTTTCCGGCGTCGTTAGGAACTTCCAAAGGGCGTAGGCCAAACCCGCGCCGCCCAGCAGCAGGGAAGTGTTTCTGGCTTTCTGGCTCAGAGAACGGGGAGCGGGCTTCGCCGGCTTCTGCTCCACGGCCGGGCGGATCCAGCGGCTCAGAGGGAAGAAACTTTCGCTATCGCATCGCGGACAGCGCGGCTCGTCAAAGACCGTGTCGCAATCCATGCACAGGCGGGCATTTTCCAGCGGGAATGACATGCTCCGGCGGCTCTCCAGCGGTTCCCAGCAATTATAGCATCTCCGGCATTGCGCTCGGAATCCGCACCCCCTACGGCACGGTGGCCGGCACGCACGCCAGCACCAACTCGGCCAGCGCGCGGATGAACCGGGGCGAGTCATTGAGACCCGGCATCAGCTCGAACTGCGTGATCCCGGCCTGTTCCGCCTCCTGGCGTACCTCGACGTCGATCTCCTGCAATGTTTCGATATGGTCGGAGACGAACGAGACCGGAATGACCAGAACCTTCCGGCAGCCTTCGGCTCCCAGGCGCGGGATGACCTCATGGATGGAGGGTTGCAGCCAGCGTCCGGAACCGACGCGGCTCTGGTAACAGATGGTGTGCGGCAACGACCACCGGCCGCGCTCCAGGACCAGGCGGGACGTTTCCTCCACCTGCCGCTGGTAGGGATCGCCCGCCTCGATGACCGCCGTGGGCACGCTATGGGCGCTGAACACCAGATGCACGCCGCGGGGATCCGCAAACCGCCGCAAGGCCGCGTTGGTCTGCTCCACCAGCGCCTCCACGTAAGCGGGCTGGTCATGGTAGCTCTCGATCCAGTGCGCCGGGAGCGCCGCGAGCGCAGAGTTTGCCACCCGCCGGTTCCATTCGTTCATGCTGCTGCCGGTCGTGGTCCGGGAATACTGCGGATACAGGGGCAGCAGCACCAGCTCGGTTACGGACGAGCGGGACAGTTCCGCGATCGCTTCTTCCGTGAAGGGATGCCAGTAGCGCATGGCGACCGCCACTCGCGCGTCGAAAAATGGCAACAATTCCCGCTCCAGAGCCTGGCGTTGCCGCAGGGTCCATTCGACCAGCGGCGACTTACCTCCCATGGCGGCGTAGCCTTTCCGCACTTTCTTGGCGCGGCTGGCCGCCATCAGCTTTGCGAGCATGGGACGCGCCAGCCGGGCACCGGGAAAATCAATGATGTCCGGGTCGGCAAACAGATTGTGGAGAAACGGTTCGACCGCCTCGAGCGAGTCTGGCCCGCCGAGCTGAAACAGCACGACCCCGACTTTTCTTCGCGTGTTCATCCGAGCTTGTTGCCGGCACGGCAGGCGGCTCCCCGGCAAATTGCCGAACCCGCAAGGCCCGCCCCGCCGAATCTTCCATCTTACAGGAAAAGGCTCGCCGGGCTGAAGCCAGCGCCGCCCGGCGTTCGTCCCAACGC
Source organism: Terriglobia bacterium (assembly GCA_035560315.1). Classification (GTDB taxonomy): domain Bacteria; phylum Acidobacteriota; class Terriglobia; order 2-12-FULL-54-10; family 2-12-FULL-54-10; genus DATMAF01. The sequence continues at coordinate 1,931 of DATMAF010000392.1, forward strand.
GCAAGTTTTGGAACTTTTCCCGTCCATCGCCGGAATGCTAAGTGGCATCCAAGCAGTCTGGGTACCTGGCCATGGCAACCCGCTTCGATGAACTTGCTGACTCGGAACTGCTAGCCCTGGCCGCCGGCGGCAGCGAGGAGGCGTTTGCGGCCCTCTACTGCCGCCGGCGACCGTCGGTCTACCGCTTCGCGCTGCACATGACCGGCTCCGATGCGCTGGCCGACGACATTTCGCAGGAGGTTTTCCTGGCGTTGATTGGAGACATGGACCACTACGACGCAGCGAAAGGAACGCTGGCGGCCTACCTGCTGGGGATGGCGCGCAAGCTTCTGCTGCGGCATTTTGAGCGCGGCAGATTCTTCGTGCCGTTCGCGGCGGACGATGCGGATGGCTCCCGGCGAACCCCGGAATTTCTGGTCGACCGCCGCAATCCGGATGGCACGCTCAGCCATTCCGAGACCGTCAGTGCCGTGCGCCATGCCGTTCTGAGCCTCCCGCCGCGCTACCGCGAAGCGGTGGTGCTGTGCGATCTGGAAGAAATGAGTTATGAGGAAGCGGCCGCCGCGGCTGGCTGCGCCGTGGGCACCATCCGCTCGCGGCTGCATCGCGCCCGAACGCTGCTGGCGCACAAGCTGCGCGGTCCGGAAGCGGCCTCCCAGCCGGCCGCCCTGCTGAAAGCCAAGAGGTGTTTGGCATGAACTGCAAGGAATTTTCGCACGCTCTGATGGAGCTGGCCCGCCCGACCGTGGCTGGCGGCGTCCTCGCGGCGGAAGCCCTCCAGCAGGCCCTGGAGCACGCCGGCGGCTGTCTTCGGTGCGCGGGAGAACTGGCCGTCCAGCGCGATCTCTCGCGGCAATTGCAACTTCTCGGGCAAAGCGCGGCGGTTTCCCGGCCGGCGCGGCGCCACGAGGCCGCTCTGCGGGCCGCCTTCCGGGCGCGCCGGAAGATCCCCAACGATGCGGCTGTGGCGCGCGCCGCGGCAGGATGGAAACCCGCGGCGATGGCCGCCGCGGCCCTGCTGATCCTTGCCGTCGCCAGTGTTCTGACGCTTCGTGTGGCGCCCGGTTTGCAGGTCGCCTCTGCCCGAATCCCGGCAACGAAAACGACGCTCCGGGACATGAGCGCACCGAACGTCAGCGCAGCGCTTCCTTCGGCGGCTGACCTTGTTGCCGACAGCCAGCCGCCGGATGAAACCATCGCTCCGGCGCTTGACGCAACCGTCATGGCCGCAGACGCGATCCCCGCTGATCCGGGACCGCCGACACCTGTGAGCGCCGGGCCCGAACCACAAGCGCCAGCCTCGCCGGCCGGCTACGAACCCGTGGCGGAGTTCTTTCCGCTCCTCTATGGAGGCGATCCCATGCTGGCAGGTCCGGGGCGGCTTGTGCGCGTGGAGGTCTCCGGCGCGATGCTGCAGTCGCTCGGGTTTCCCATCGTCGGAGAACCGTCGCCGCGCCGCATTCCGGCGGATTTGATTGTCGGGGAAGACGGCCTGGCCCGGGCCATCCGATTTGTTCCGTAAACCGGCTCCGATTCGGAGCCTTGCGCGAGAAATTGGGTTTGCGTTACAACTTCAGCCAGCAGGAGGAAGCTCTCATGTGGATCCGACAACACGGCGCCGGTACGATGGCGATGATGAGTCTGGCGCTTCTGTTCAGCCCCTCGCGGCATGCCGGCGCGCAGCAAGGCCCGCCGCCGGAGTCGCCGGAGAGCACTGTGGTTTTCTTCCAGTACAACGCCGCTGCGGAGAATCCGGCCGCAGCCACGGCGTCCCCGGCACTCCGGCAAAAGCTGGCCACCGCCGGCGCGCCGCCGAAACCGGACTTTTTGTTCGCTTCCGCTGAAGGTTTTGGTTCCGGGACGACGGTCATCGGCGCGCCCTATTCGGCGGAAGCCACCACGGAAATCGTGCAGACGCTGGCCGACGG